>JAPHQX010000079.1 GCA_026196035.1 Gammaproteobacteria bacterium | reverse complement strand
AGTTTGCTGGTTTCTCTGACAACAGAACGTAACTCTTCGACACTGACACCTTCGTGTTTTATGTGTCCTGGTTTTACGCCCAGTATTCTTAATAAGCTGTTAGCAAAAATATTAACCAGGAAAACCAGTGGATATAAGATTCTTAATAAAGGCGTGTAAATATAAGCAGCAGGAAATGCGATGCGTTCCGGATGTAAGGCGGCCAGTGTTTTAGGTGCCACTTCAGCGAAAATCAGCACAACAAAAGTGAGCAGGCCAGTCGCAATGGCGATACCGGCTTCACCATATAGACGAAGCGCAATAATAGTCGCGAGGGCAGAGGCCAGGATATTTACAAAATTATTTCCCAGCAGAATGATGCCGAGTAATCGATCCGGTCTTTTTAATAAAGCCTGGGCAAGTAGTGCGCCACGATGTCCTCTTTCTGCCAGATGTCTCAGACGATAACGATTCAGTGACATTAATCCAGTTTCAGAGCTGGAAAAGAAAGCGGATAACACAATTAGAATGGCAAGCAGGGTAAATAAGGTCCCCGTTGATATGTCGTTCAAGTGGATTTGTCCATGTGGGTTTTAGAAAAAGCCTCTACAACAATATGTCATCAGGATGAAATTAAAAATTCCAGTACAAATTTGCTGCCAAAATAGGCCAGCATCAGACTGACAAAACCGCTTAAGGTCCAGCGAATGGCAGTGCGTCCTCGCCAGCCCATAAAGAGTCTTCCCACCAGCAGAATGCCAAACACGCACCAGGCAATAATCGATAAAACTGTTTTGTGTACCATGTGCTGGGCAAAAATATCTTCCAGAAAAGCGAAGCCACTAATCAGGGCAAGGCTTAAACCAATGAAGCCGGCAATGATGGAATCAAATAATAATTTCTCCATGGTTTGTAATGGAGGTAAATGCTGCAATAAACCACCCGGGTGATGTTTGTGCAGTTGATGGTTTTGCAGTGCCAGTATCAGTGACATGAGTGCAGCCATACCCAGCAGGCTGTAGGCTACAATAGATACCAGGACATGAATCTGTATTCCAGTCGGCGTCTGGGCAGGCAGGAAATAGTAATTGGGTAATGTCAGTTCAAGTGCTAATGCCAGAGCCGTAATAGGCAATACCAGTATGGCAAGAACTTCTGTCTGGCGTTTTACGGACATGAGTAAAATAATCAGTGTAATGATGGCGCCTATGGTCGATGCGGCATTGAAAAAGCCGAGCTGTAGTCCCTGTTCCGAAATCAGGTTATTGTAAAGATCGATCCAGTGGAATACCTGAGCGATAAATCCGGGTGCCAGAAGTAGCAGGATGGGTTTCTCCGTGGCAAAAGGTTTATCCTGAAGTCTTAGTATCAGGCCCATGGTGCACACAAGATAGAGAGCAATGGCGATAAATCCGGGTAGTGAACTCATTTTTAGCAGACTTTATTATTCATTAAATGTAATTCTAACAGGTTAAATAAAAACAGCACCAGGCACCATGCCTGATTTGGTTCTTTTCTTTACTCTATATTAATAGCCAGTTCTTACTGGTTTATTTTGTAGTTTGACTATACTGTGTGAGTATGGTCACGAAATGTAGGTAAATTAGCTGAATTTTCAGTATGTTGCCATTTTTTTGAGCACAAACTTAAAGTATCTGCTAATCATAAATGAATAAATCTTGTTTTCAGAGGAAAAGATGCAAGTACGTATCCTGGGTTGTAGTGGTGGAATAGGTCATAAGATGAGGACATCATCTTATCTTGTTGACGATGACATATTACTCGATGCCGGTACTGGTGTGGGTGATCTGCCACTGGATGAGATGCGTAAAATTAGTCATATCTTTATTACCCATAGTCATATGGATCATGTGGCAACCATTCCATTACTGGTTGATACCCTGTTTTCAGATATTAAAGAACCGGTCATTGTTCATGCTTTGAAAGAGACCATAGAGTCCCTGAAAACGCATATTTTCAACTGGACTATCTGGCCCGATTTTACCGAGTTACCCAACAAAGAAGCGCCGGTATTGAAGTTTGAAGAAATGAAAGTGGGTGATGTGATTAATCTGGATGGCCGATCAATAGAGATGGTGGAAGTTAATCATATAGTGCCTGCTGTGGCTTATGTGGTTCAATCCAGTGATGCAGTATTTGCATACAGTGGTGATACCACGACGAATGATACTCTGTGGCAGGTATTAAACCGTTATCCACGACTTGATTTTATGGTGATCGAATCCGGTTTTGCCAATCATGATATTGAGCTGGCTCATCTGGCCCGTCATTATTGTCCCAGTCTGCTGGCTGAAGATCTTAAAAAACTCACACATAACCCTAAAATAGGCATTAGCCATCTAAAGCCCGGCGAAGAAACACTTATTATGAATGAATGTCGTACTGCCTTTGGACATGGTCACGAATTGCACCAGTTATCAAGTGGTGATGTTTTTAAGTTATAATTCCCTTCCTTTTTATATCTCTGTAAGAAAAATATGTTTGATAGCCTAAGTGAACGTCTCGGTAAGACGATCAAAAATCTCCGCGGTCAGGGGCGTCTGACCGAAGACAATATCAAAGACACTATGCGTGATGTGCGTATGGCCCTGCTGGAAGCCGATGTGGCTTTGCCGGTGGTGCGTGATTTTGTTGATCGGGTTAAACAGAGAGCTGTGGGTCAGGAAGTGCTTACCAGCCTGTCTCCCGGGCAGGCACTCATCAAGATTGTTAATGATGAGCTGGTCAGCACCATGGGGGAGGTCAATGAGACCTTGAATCTGAGCGCCCAGCCACCGGCCGTGATCTTAATGGCGGGTTTGCAGGGTGCAGGTAAAACCACCACCGTAGCCAAACTGGCGAAATTATTAAAAGACCGGCATAACAAAAAAGTCATGGTGGTGAGCTGTGATGTCTATCGCCCTGCGGCGATCAAACAGCTGGAAACCCTGGCTACTCAGGTAGGGGTTGAATTTTTTCCCAGTGAGAAAGAACAGAATCCTGTTGATATTGCCAATGCAGCTATTGATAGAGCTAGAAAGCAGTTTCAGGATGTATTGCTGGTGGATACCGCCGGTCGTCTGCATATCGATGCAGAAATGATGACTGAGATTCAGCATATCCACAGTGCGATTAATCCGGTGGAAACCCTGTTTGTTGTGGATAGTATGACCGGTCAGGATGCAGCTAATACGGCCAGGGCATTCAATGAGAGTCTGGAACTGACCGGTGTTGTCCTGACCAAAACTGATGGTGATGCCCGTGGCGGTGCCGCCCTGTCGATTCGACAGATTACCGGTAAGCCTATCAAGTTCCTGGGTGCCGGTGAAAAAGTTGATGCTCTTGAGCCGTTTTATCCTGATCGTCTGGCTTCCCGTATTCTGGGTATGGGCGATGTGCTGAGTCTGATTGAAGAGACTGAGCAGAAAATCGATAAAGACAAGGCTGCCAAACTGGCCAAAAAGGTACAGAAAGGTAAGGCATTCGATTTTAATGATTTGAAAGATCAGCTGGAACAGATGATGAATATGGGTGGTCTGGGTGGTTTAATGGATAAATTGCCCGGTATGGGCCAGTTGCCCGGTAATGTGAAAGATAAAATGAATGATAAGGATGTTAAGCGCATGATTGCGGTGATTCAGTCGATGACTTTAAAGGAACGCGCCTTTCCGGATATCATCAAGGGCTCACGTAAGCGCCGTATAGCACAGGGTGCTGGTGTTCAGGTACAGGATGTGAATCGTCTGATCAAGCAGCAGATGCAGATGAGTAAAATGATGAAGAAATTCGCCAAGGGTGGCATGGCCAAGATGATGAAGATGATGAAAGGTAAAATGCCTACTGGTATGGGCTTTTAGCCGAGTTAAGCTTACTTGTGCGGGTTTACTAAAAGATAAAAGCTTAAGTCCGCAAATAAACGCTAATATTTTTGTTTATGCGCCTACGGCGCACAGCAGCTTATATTAATGCCTTTGTTTTTATTTGCGTTAATTCGCGTTCATTTGCGGACTCATTCTCTTGATTATGTCTGTAATCTAGCAAGAGTCATGAGCCATTCACTCCATGTAAAACCTGATAATGACGGTTTTTCATGTCCTTGTGGATAAAAAACCTTAATTAGCCTTTGTTTTGCTTGCGTCCCACCGGCTAAATCGCTAAAATTCCGCGTTTCCTGAGGGCAGGTGTGCCTTCAATCAACAGAATTTGAGATAGAAATAATGGTAACTATTCGTTTATCACGTGGCGGCGCCAAGAAAAAGCCTTTTTATCATGTCGTTGTGACTGACTCACGCATGCGTCGTGATGGTCGTTATATCGAGCGTATCGGTTTTTTTAACCCGGTTGCACGCGGTGCTGAAAAGCGTCTTGAACTGAGCCTGGATCGCATTGATCACTGGGTTTCTCAGGGTGCTGGTACTTCTGATCGTGTTACTTCACTGATCAAAGAGGCTCGCAAGGCTAACGCCTGAGTCCTGTCGGCAGTTGGTTTCAGGCTATGACAGCCATTAACGAAGACCAGTTGCTGGAACTCGGAAAAATTTCCGGGGTATTTGGAGTAAAAGGCTGGGTTAAGGTGTATTCCTATACTGACCCGCGCGAAGGAATCGCGAAATATTCTCCCTGGTTTCTTAAGCAGAAAGGGAGCTGGCGTGAGGTTGAGGTAGAAACCGGAAAACGTCAGGGCAAAACGGTGATTGCCAAGATTAAGGATATTGATGATTGTGATCAGGCCCAGTTGTTAACAGGCGCTGAGATTGCAATTCATAAAGACCAGTTAACGAAACCTGCTGAAGGCGAATATTACTGGCGCGATCTGGAAGGACTTCGTGTGGTAAATACTGAGGGTGTCGATCTGGGCATAGTCAGTCACATGATGGAAACCGGCGCGAATGATGTCATGGTGGTGAAATCAGATCAGCAGCGACTGATACCTTTTACCCAGGGACATGCAGTACTGAATGTAGACCTGGACGCCGGTGTGATTACCGTTGACTGGGATCCGGACTTTTAACCGGAACAGATATGAAATTTAATGTAGTAACACTGTTTCCAGATCTTATCAGTAGTGTTGCTAATGTGGGTGTACTGGGCAGGGCCATTAAAAATGGTCTGTTACAGCTAGAATGCTGGAACCCCCGTGATTACACCCATGACAAACACCGTACAGTAGATGACAGACCCTACGGCGGTGGACCTGGCATGTTGATGAAAGTTGAGCCATTGCGCGATGCCATACAGGCGGCACGCAAATCAGCCGAAAAAGATGCCAGGGTGATTTATTTAAGTCCTCAGGGACAGCCATTAACACAGCAGGCTGTTCAGGAAATGGCGAAGCAGCCAGGACTGATATTAATTGCCGGTCGTTATGAAGGCATAGATGAACGCATCATCGAGATGGAAGTCGATGAAGAATGGTCGATTGGTGACTATGTACTGAGTGGGGGTGAATTACCGGCTCTGGTCATTATCGATGCGGTTGCCAGGATGATACCCGGTGTTCTCGGGGATGACGATTCGGCAGCTCAGGATTCATTCATGGATGGATTACTGGATTGTCCGCATTACACAAGGCCGGAAGAAATTGAAGGTCAGCGTGTTCCCGGGGTTTTACTCGGTGGCAATCATAAAGCCATAGAACAATGGCGAATGAAGCAGGGTTTGGGTCGTACCTGGTTAAGAAGACCTGAATTATTGAATGAGATGACGTTGAGCGAAGAACAGCGTCAGTTGTTGCAGGAATTTCAAACAGAATACCGGCAGCAAAATAAGAATTAATGTTTTGGAGTAAGACAATGAGTAACATCATCGCACAGCTTGAAGCGGAACAGATGACCAAAGAAATCCCGAATTTCCAATCCGGTGATACAGTAATTGTTTCGGTACGTGTAAAAGAAGGTGATCGCGAGCGTTTACAGGCCTTTGAAGGCGTTGTTATCGCTAAGCGTAATCGTGGTTTGAATTCAGCTTTTACCGTTCGCAAGATTTCAAATGGCGAAGGTGTTGAGCGTGTTTTCCAGACGTATAGCCCGCTGATCAGCAAAATAGATGTTAAGCGTCGCGGTAAAGTACGTCGTGCCAAGCTTTACTATCTACGTGGTCGTACAGGTAAGTCTGCACGTATCAAAGAAAAGTTATAATCACTTTTCGAAATGTATTAGTTATATTAAAGGGTGCCTCTGGCACCCTTTTTTGTTGGCTTAAACTTTATTAAGATGTCGGCTATGCGTCTCCTGTCCCTTTTGTTGTTTTGTTATCCTTTCATGGTGCTGTCTGAAGCAGCCTTAGAATCCGTTGTTGTGGCTGTCGAAAAACAGCAGAAACAGCCTGTCGAGATAGTATCTGAGAATGATAAACAGCTACAAAAGATTGATCAGCTGGTTGAGCTGGGTGCTCAGGGACTGGCTCTGCATTTTATCTATGCGAATCAGAAAAGTTTGTCAGAAGATAATTTGAATGACTGGTTGTTATGGGAACGCAAGCGTATTGCATTGTTAGTCGAAATGGAAAACTGGCAGCAGATAATCGATCGTATTGCTGAACAAAAAGATATCTGGGTTGATTTGTCTTTTAGTGCAGAAGAAAGAAATAAATTTATAACGCAACAGATTGAGGCCAGTCTGCAACTCAATCAGCCTGAACAGGCACTGGTACTGTTGCGTGATCAGATCTGGAGTGCACAGGCCAGTGCTACCGAGATAGAAGAATGGCGACGATTAATTATTCGTAGTTATCTGGCGATGCGACGTATTGATGATGCACAACGTGCAATGCGGCGTTATCGTCAGGATTATGGAATGGATACACTGGTGGGTGATCAATGGATTCTGTTGCAGGCACAGATATTGATTGATTCGGATCATGCTTCTCAGGCGATTAAGCTGCTGGATTATAACGAATCAATTCAGGGGAAAGCCCTGTTGTTGCTGGCTCGATTACAGGCTAATGTTCTGAGTAGTGAGCAGGCACAGGCAGAGGCCAGAAAGCTGTTAGATGAGTCAAAAGATAATCAGAATGCGCAGCGCTTATACTGGTATGTCATATTAAGAGCAGCAGACTTACAACAAAATTATCTCATTCAGGTTGAAGCACTTGAAGCCTTGTTTGAATTAAAGTCTGAGCGTTATCTGAGTAATGTGATTAGCCAGGTTGATAATTATGTGTCGGCTGATCATTTATGGTCGGCCTACCAGCAGGCGGGATTGCGCCTGGCTAATGAATTTAAATTATTAAGAGGGGATGACGAAGCCTGGTACTTACAGGCGAGTAATCTATTTGAGCAACAGCCGTTACAGGCACGAAGTCTGTTCGCAGCACTGGCGATTAATGCCATCAATGATCATCACCGGCAGTTATCATTTGAAAATCTGGCCGCTTTGCTGGAAAAGAAAAAGCAGGGGCTGGAAGTTATTCACAAACTGTTTATGAGCAGCAAGCAGATTACCCGTTTGCAGCAGATTCCACCGGCGATACGTTATCTGCTGGTTGATTATTCATTGTCCCATGCGGATCTTAAAACAGCTGCCAGATTAATGGCTGATCTGACTCAGCCACCGGAAGGCAAGGATGATTTTGACTGGAACCTGAGGCGCTCACGTGTGCTGGTTCTGGGTGGGGAGTATCAGGCTGGTGCAGAGATTCTTGTGGCTATGCTCAGCGGGCGTGAACAGCTGAGTGAGATACAGATCGATCAGTATATGCAGGTGGTGTTTGATTTGCAGAATGTGCAATCACATCAGTCCGCATTGCTTGCATTTGAGAAGCTGCAAGAATATCCGTTATCAAAAAAAGTGCAGAGAGAATTATATTTCTGGAAAGCTGAGTCCTATCAGGCTTTAGATAATCATCAGCAGGCGGCCTGGTTATTTTTAAAATCAGCACAACCCATTAAGGATGAAATTGATCCCTGGTATCACACGGCCATCTTTAAAGCTGCCGAGGCCATGGCCAGAGCAGGTTTAATTAAAGATGCCCGTGAACAGTTCATCAAGTTATTACGTATTACCGGTAATGATGCTCGTAAAGCGGTGATACGTCAGCGTTTGCAACAGCTTCGATTGCAGCAAAGTCATCAGTTCAGTGATGTTGTTGCAGAATGAATGTTCTGTTTGTCGCCACGCCCTTTACCAATCTGAGGCTTGAGTTTTCAGATCAGTCATTGCTGGCAGTTGATTTTGATGTACAGATACCCGCACAGCAGTCCACATTAAATCCCTTAATGGAACAGGCCTGTCAGCAGTTACAGGCTTATTCGGTTTCGGCGCAACAGCCTTTGAATTTGCCACTGTCACCCGCAGGTACTGATTTTCAGCAGCGTGTCTGGGCGGTATTGCGAAACATTCCCGTAGGCAGCGTCAGACGTTACGGTGATATCGCGGCTGAATTGAATACCTCAGCCAGAGCGGTGGGTAATGCCTGCCGCGCCAATCCCATTCCCCTGTATATTCCCTGTCACCGGGTGGTGGCCAAATCCGGTATAGGTGGTTTTGCGGGTCAGACTGACGGGGCTTATCTGAATATAAAAAAAGCCCTGCTCAGGCATGAAGGGGTTGAAATCCCCATTATTAACCCCAGATAAACAGGCGATTTAAATCAGGAGTCAAAAATGAGTGTAGAAGCCTATAAAGAAACCCTGGAGTTCCAGGCAGAAGTTAAACAGCTTTTGAAATTAATGATTCATTCCTTGTATTCAAACAAGGAGATATTCCTGCGTGAGCTTATTTCCAATGCTTCCGATGCCTGTGACAAGTTACGTTTTGAAGCACTGGGAAAAGATGATTTATATGAGTCTGATCCTGAATTAAAAATTCGTATTGATTATGACAAGGACAATAAAACCATTACCTTCACTGATAACGGTATTGGCATGTCCCGTGATGAGCTGGTGGAAAATATCGGTACCATCGCCAGTTCCGGTACCAAGCGTTTTATGGAATCTTTATCAGGTGATCAGGCAAAAGATTCACAGTTAATTGGTCAGTTTGGTGTTGGTTTTTATTCGACATTTATTATTGCCGATAAGGTAACAGTGATGACCCGTCGTGCAGGTCTGTCAGCCGATCAGGGCGTGCGCTGGGAATCGGATGGTGAAGGTAGCTTCTCACTGGAAACCATTGAGAGAGAGCAGCGCGGTACTGAAATTATTCTTCATGTACGTGAAGGTGAAGAAGAGTTTATTGATGGCTGGCGTCTACGTAATATTATTCATACCTATTCAGATCATATTTCTTTACCCATTATTATGAAAAAAGAAGTGACCGGTGAAGATGACAAAAAAGATCAGCCACCTGAAGATGAAACTGTTAATAAAGCTTCAGCTTTATGGGTGCGACCTAAAAAAGACATTGAAGAAGAAGAGTATAAAGAGTTTTATAAACACATTGCCCATGATTTTGAAGAGCCGGTAAAATGGACGCATAATCGTGTAGAAGGTAATCAGTCTTATACTTCTTTATTGTTTGTTCCAAAGCATGCGCCTTTTGATCTTTATGAACGTGACCGTAAACGCGGTATCAAGCTCTATGTGAAACGTGTGTTCATTATGGATGAGACAGAGCATTTAATGCCGAACTATCTGCGTTTTATTCGCGGTATAGTTGATTCAGATGATTTACCGTTAAATGTATCCCGTGAAATTCTTCAGCATAATCGTGTAATAGACAAGATCCGTGCAGCATCTGTGAAAAAAGTTTTAGGCATGCTGGAATCGATGGCTAAAAATGAAGCTGAACAATATGCAGATTTCTGGGGTGCATTTGGACAGGTAATGAAAGAAGGTCCCATTGAAGATTTTGCAAATAAGGAACAGCTGGCTAAATTGTTGCGTTTCAGTTCAACGCATACCGATGATGCGACTCAGAATGTATCGCTGGAAGATTATGTTTCCAGAATGAAAGAAGGTCAGCAGACTATTTACTTTATTACAGCTGAAAGTTTTGCAGCGGCAAAAAACAGTCCGCATCTGGAAGTCTTTAGGCGTAAAGGCATAGAAGTTCTGTTAATGAGTGATCGTGTCGATGAATGGCTGGTTGAGCATTTAACAGAGTATGATGGCAAGAAATTGCAGTCTGTTGCCAAGGGTGATCTTGATCTGGGTGATATCGAAGATGAAGCTGATAAGAAAGCCCAGAAAAAAGCCGAAGGTGATTTCAAAGATGTTATTGAAAAAGTTAAAGGCTGTCTGCAGGATAAAGCCAAAGATGTACGTATTACTCATCGATTAACAGATTCACCTTCCTGTCTGGTTCTTGAGCAGCATGATATGGGCTTGCAGATGCAGCAGATTCTTAAGGCAGCAGGGCAGAATGCACCTGCTAGTAAGCCTATACTGGAATTGAATCCTGAGCATGAGCTGATAGTACAGCTCAAAGATATGGATGGCGATCAACTGGATGACTGGTCAAATATTCTATTTGATCAGGCGATGCTGGCTGAAGGCGGGCAGCTTGAAGATCCTGCAGCCTTTGTTAAACGTATGAACAGTATGTTAAAAAGCAGTTAATATTGTTTAGCTGATCAGGCACTAAAGAAAGGGTATGTCATTGAATGATATGCCCTTTTTTATTGCATTATGGGTCTAAATATCGTAGTTTGGCTAAGCTGATGTGAGTCGTCTATGAAAGCCTGTACTATAATGAATACCTGTCAGGTGTAGCATCTGATTGATTTCTGAATGCGGAGTTTTGAATGTATAAATTTTTTGCCAGTAATAAGTTAAAACATCTGTTTTATGTGCTGCTGATTTTTATCTTACCTTTATCTCTGCAAACTGTAAGTGCAGCGACTTCTTTTAATGTGCAAAAACGTTATTTGTATGTTCAGCCCGGACAAACATTATTCAGTATTGTTAAGGTTCTTTATCCTGATCAGCAGGATAAATGGCCAGAGATAATTAAGAAAATTGTCAAACGTAATCCCCATGCTTTTCGTAATGCCCAGGCGGTGAATATAAAAGTAGGCGCACGCATTGAATTACCCGCCATTAGTTCAGCGATTAAAACCCGTCATGTTTTGTATAAGGGGCCTGAAGCTGTCGGTCAGATTTTAAAAGCAAGAGGTAAGACCTTTGCTATTTCACCGAAGAAGGTTAATCGAGACCTTTTTTCCGGCAGTGAGATTTATGTGGGTGATCGTATATTTACCGGTGCAAATGGTTATTTGCGATTAAGTATGATTGATGATGCGCAGATTGATCTGCGTTGTAATAGTGAAATGTTAATTGAAGATTATCGTTTGTTACGTGCAGGTAATCGAAGTGTGCTGTATCTGATTAAGGGCAGTTTAAGAAAAATCACCGGTAGTATCGGTAAGCTGGCTACGGATGTTTATGAAATGCGCACTCCTATGGCCACTGTTGGTGTGCGTGGAACTGAATATGCACTGCGTGTATTGCAGTCTCATGGATGTGATGGCAGTCTGGATGTAAACAGTGATGGCCTGTTTGTAAAAGTGAATAGAGGTGCAATTGATCTGAAAAACCAGAGCGGGACATCACTATTAGGTGAGGGTAATGCTGCGCATATTAGTGGAAAAAATTCAGGTCCAAATGGCATCAATGTAGGAAATGGTTTATTTGATGCAGCCAAAGAAGAGGAAGAAACATCCTGGTGGTGGTGGCTACTGGGTATTGTATTGATTGCTGCAGCCGCATAATAAGAGACAGCGGGTATGACTGTCGAATTTGAAAAGCAACGACTGGATAAGTGGCTGTGGGCTGCCCGATTTTATAAAACCCGTGCACTTGCGACTGAAGCAGTAAGTGGTGGCAAGGTTCATCTGAATGGAGAGAGAGTGAAGCCAGGTCGAAACATCCAGCAGGGCGATAATCTAAGTATTACAAAAGGCCTGATGGAATTTAATATT
>JAPHQX010000058.1 GCA_026196035.1 Gammaproteobacteria bacterium | reverse complement strand
AGCATCCATTCCCCATGATGATTCACCCATAAGTGATACACTGACGCTGAGTATTGGTGGTTGTTCAATCATTCCAACGGATCATGATCGTATGACGGCACTGATTGATGAGGCTGATAAAGCGCTTTATCAAGCCAAGGATTCAGGTAGAAATCAATCTGTATTCAGTAAAAAATCCCGTCTCTATGTTATATCTGGCAGTGATTCTGCCTGAAATCTATTTCACTTCAAATATAAATCACATTCAATAATTGTTATCATTCGATTCTGGTTTATCTGGCTGGTTTCGGATTGCAGTCATCCTTGTTTATTACCTATGAGCCAACTATGAAAGCTAATGAATTAAAGCGTGGTCATGTATTTCAGGTAGATGGCAAAAATATTGTTGTTAAGCATATACATGTACAGTCACCACATTCTCGTGGTGGTGCGACCTTATATAAACTCAAAGGTTATGATGTCGTGTCGGGGCAGAAATATGAACACAGTTTTAAGGGTGATGAGTCGGTTGAGCAGGTGAATATTGAACGACGTCCTGTTCAGTTGCTGTTTCGCGATGCGGATGGTTGTACTTTTATGGATAAGGAAAGTTTCGAGCAGTATGTGCTGGAGGAATCCAGGATTGAAGCTGAACTGCCTTATTTAACTGAAAGCCTTGAGGGTATTGATGCGCTTATCGTCGATGATGTTTTGTCTGGTATTGAGTTACCGTCTATGGTGGTTCTTGAGATAATTGAATGTGCGCCAGCCATGAAAGCCGCATCATCTTCTGCACGTACCAAGCCTGCGACCATGAGTACCGGGCTGGTGGTGCAGGTGCCTGAGTATCTAACAACCGGTGAAAGTATAAAAATTCACACGGAATCAGCTGAGTATGTATCCAGGGCCTGATCATGAGTGACTGGTATGTTTATATGGTGCGTTGCAGTGATAACAGTTTGTATACCGGAATTACGATAGATATTGAACGACGTATCGATGAACACAATAATAATAATCGCCTGGCGGCTAAATATACCCGCATCAGACGTCCGGTCTCACTGGTTTACAGTGAGACTTTAGTATCAAAGTCTGAAGCGGCCAAAAGGGAGTGCGCTATTAAACAGCTTAGCAAGCAGGAAAAGGAGCAGTTAATTTCAGGATAAAATAAATGTCTGATCTGGTTTATTTATACAGACAAAGATAGCCGCTATCTTCTGCCAGTCTTACCTGAAACTTCACATTGGCATCAACGACAAATGTTTCGTTAATGGCGATATCTCGCCAGTCAGATTCATCGGGAAGCTTAACCGCCATCTTTCCGCTAATTAAAGTCATGTGCTCGATGCTGCTGGTGCCGAATTCATAATCGCCTTTTGCCATAACACCCAGAGTCGCCGGCTCGCCGTCAACGGTATAAGCCAGTGACTTTACTTTACCATCAAAATATTCATTAACATTAAACATGTAATTTGCCTCAATCAGGAATCGGCGTATTCTAGCATCAAATATTTCTTTTTAAAGGACTGGATAAATGTCACGACTCAAAGAGCTGTTAAATGAAATACGTGAGCTCGAAGTCCGTATTGCAGATGAAATCAGCAAAGAAGCTGATGAGTTTGGTTACACCATCAAGCGTGGCAAGGTTCTATTTGATGAGGAGATTAGTAACAGTCATCGTCAGTTAACCAAAACATTGGGTGAATTTCTCGGGGAGTGTAGCTGGCCGGGTTTGCTGGTGTCGCCGGTGGTTTATAGTCTGATTATTCCAGTACTCATCTTTGATGTGTTTGTTTTCGTTTATCAATTAGTGTGTTTTCCCGCATATAAAATCCCAAAAGTCAGGCGTCGTGATTATATTGCGCTGGATCGGCACAAATTACAGTATCTGAATATTATCGAGCGCTTTAACTGTCTGTATTGCGGTTATGTTGGTGGGTTTATTTCCTATGTACAGGAAGTGGCGGCCCGTTCTGAGCAGTACTGGTGTCCTATCAAGCATGCGAAGCAACTGGAAGGCGCTCATTCCCGTTATCATGATTTTCTTACCTATGGCGATGCAGATGCCTATGTGACTGAGTTACATAGAATAAGGCAACAGCTCAGGGATAATGAATAATCTATTGTTTAACTGAATTCGATCATTCAGGGCTAAGTTCAAAGTATTAGTCTTTTCTGATATAATTCGCGGCCAATTTTGTATCCCCGAGGCCCTGCATGTTTCAGTTAGGTTGTTCCAATCGTGTTTGTTTTCAGAATGAAATCCTGTCGGGTCTGACGGTTGCGCTGGCTCTGGTGCCTGAAGCGGTGGCTTTTGCTTTTGTGGCGGGGGTTGATCCCCTGGTGGGTTTGTATGCGGCCTTTATGGTGGGCTTGCTGGCATCGATTTTTGGTGGTCGTCCGGGGATGATTTCAGGCGCAACTGGTGCCATGGCCGTGGTCATGGTCTCACTGGTGGCTGACCATGGTGTTGAGTATCTGTTTGCGGCTGTGGTGTTAACCGGTCTGATTCAGATTACCGCAGGTATCTCACGACTGGGTAAGTTTATTCGTATGGTGCCTTATCCGGTGATGCTGGGATTTGTTAATGGTCTGGCCATCGTGATTTTTCTGGCACAGATTCAGCACTTTCAATTCAGTGACGCTGAAGGTGTTAAACAGTGGATGTCAGGTACGCCATTGATGATATTTGCCGGTTTAATTATATTGACCATGGCGATTATTCACTTTTTACCTAAATTGACTACGGCCTTCCCATCCTCACTGGCGGCGATTCTGGTGGTATCTTTTATTGTGATTGGCCTGAATGTGGATACTAAAACCGTGGGTGATCTGGCCTCCATTGAAGGTGGATTCCCATCTTTTCATTTACCTTCTGTGCCTTTTAATTTTGAAACCCTGGCTATTATTTTCCCTTATTCAATTATTCTGGCTGCTGTGGGTTTAATTGAATCATTGCTGACCCTGAGCCTGATCGATGATGTGACCAATACCCGTGGTCGTGGTAATCGTGAGTGTGTGGGACAGGGTATCGCCAATACTGTGACCGGTTTCTTTGGTGGTATGGGGGGCTGTGCGATGATTGGTCAGAGTATGATTAATGTGAATTCCGGCGGCCATCAGCGTTTATCCGGTATTTCGGCTGCGCTGTTTTTACTCGCCTTTATTCTGTTTGCTTCCAGTCTGATTGAGCAGATTCCCATGGCCGCGCTGGTCGGCGTGATGTTCATCGTGGTGATTGGTACTTTTGAATGGTCCAGCTTGCGTATTATGGGTAAGATCCCCAAACATGATGCCTTTGTGCTGATCCTGGTATCCGGGGTTACAGTGGCTACTGATCTGGCCATGGCTGTGGTGGTGGGGGTGATTGTCTCAGCGCTGGTATTTGCCTGGGAACATGCCAAACATATCAATGTGAAAGCCTATGATAATGAATACGGTATACGTATTTATGAGTTGAATGGCCCATTGTTCTTCGGTTCAGTGAACCATTTCAGAGATCTGTTTGATCCGGAAAAAGACCCGCAGGAAGTGATTATCGAGTTTCAAAATTCACGGGTAGCCGATCATTCGGCCATTGAAGCCATTGATAATCTGGCTGAAAAATACATCAAGGCAGGTAAAACACTGCATCTGCGCCATCTCAGTCCGGAATGCACTGAGTTACTGACCAAGGCGGGGGATCTGGTGGAAGTCAATGTAATGGAAGATCCCACTTATCACGTGGCAGATGACCAATTAGCCTAGGCCAGATAAAAGAAGGAGCTACCATGTGGCTGATGATCAATTAGCATAGGTCAGATGTGGCAGATGACATGCTGGCCTAAAAGACATATTGATTTTTAGGGGCAAACACAGGCAAAATGCGCGTCTCGTGAAAAAGCGGCCTGTCATTATGATCAGAGCAGCAAGATAAGAATTCATCCGAATACAGGCAGTAGATGCTGAATATTCGACCCGGATTTACTAGTGATTAATTTATAGAGGACTTTAACAATGAAACTGATTTTATTAGGTGCACCAGGTGCAGGTAAGGGTACAGTGGCCAAGCTGCTGACTAAAATGGACGGTTCTGTTCAGATTTCAACTGGCGATATCTTACGTGCAGCGGTTGCAGCAGGTACTGAATTGGGTAAAAAAGCTGAAGCGGCTATGAAAGCTGGTGATCTGGTTTCTGATGACCTGATCATGGGTATCATGGGTGAGCGTCTGAAAGAGGATGATTGCAAAGCCGGTTACCTGCTAGATGGTTTCCCACGTACTATTCCACAGGCTGAAGCACTTAAGGTTCTACTGGCTAACATGGGTGAAGAGCTGGATTGTGTTGTTAATATTGATGTGCCACGTGAAGTTATTCTTGATCGTTTAACAACCCGTCGTACCTGTTCTGATTGTGGTGAGATCTATAATGTAAAATCTAATCCACCTAAAGAAGAAGGCAAATGTGACAAATGTGGTGGTCCGGTTGTGCAGCGTGATGATGAAACTGAAGAAGCAATTAGTAATCGTCTGGATGTATACAATGAAAAGACTGCACCACTGGCAGGTTTTTATGAAAATGAAGGTATGTTATTAACAGTAGATGCAACTTCAAGTGATGCTGTTATTGATGCAATCAAGGCAAAACTGGCTAGCTAATAAGCTCTTAAGCGGTTTTGTACAGGCGGGTAGCAGAGATGCTCCCGCCTTTTTTGTTTTTGTTGTAGTGTTACGGATCGGTATAAAGAGAATAGTTCTACGTGTAAATAGCTCTTGAATCGAAGGAATGTCCTATACTTTGTATTTATCAGGGTGTCATTTGGTCAAAAAATGCGGATCAATAATTACGTAAATCTAACAGTAGGAAATAATATGAATTTACACGCTTTTATGCTGTTAGGTCGCAAGCTCAATAAGTTCATCGTTTACTTGCTACTGATATTTTCAGTTATGCAATATTCTAATAGTTTTGCAGATTCCAGGCATAAAAAGCAGTATGTCATTGCCTATGCGCAGGACAATATGGCTAATGACTGGCGAGCTAGACAGATAAAACAATTGCAGGAAGAACTGGCAAAGTATCCTGTGATTAAGTTTATCTACACTGATGCTAAGGGCAGTACTGCGAAACAAATTCATGATATAGAAGACTTTATGTATAAAAAAGTTGATATTCTGATGACCAGTCCGCGTGATGGGAAATTAATGACGCCGGTTATCAGTAAAGTATATAACAGTGGAATACCGGTGATACTTGTTACCCGAAATATCGAATCGAATGACTTTACCAGTTTTGTGGCACCTGATGACAGAGAAATAGCAAAACAGGCTGCTACCTTTATTGCAGACAGGCTTAATGGTCATGGTGATATTTTGATATTAAAAGGTGTACCAACAGCGACAACGGCTATACAAAGAACCGAAGGTTTTATGGAGGAAATTAGAAAATACCCGGGGATAAAAATTGCCGCAGTTAAGGTGGCTAATTATCTTCGAGCTGATGCCATACGGATGATGGATGAGGTCATAATCGAAGGTACAAAATATGATGCCATTTATGCGCAAAGTGATAGCATGGCCAGTGGTGCCAGGCTGGCTATGATCAAGTCAGGGATTGATCCTTCAACAAAGATTATTGTTGGTATCGATTATATTAGCGAGGCACGTGAAGCTATAAAAAATGGAACTCAGGCCGCTTCGTTTTTGTACCCTACATCTGCCAGGGAGGCTGCTTCAGTTGCACTTGATGTGCTTCATAATAAAAAAGTTTCCAAAAGAGTAAACGTAGGAACCAGAATAATTACCAGGGATAATGTGGATGAAATCACGCCTATATTCTAGAGGCATGATTAAGGGAATATAAAATAATGCGTTATGCGTTTAATTTAAAATATAAATTACTCCTTCTTTTGTTGTTGTCAATTGCTGTTAGTATGCTACTGGCAGGCACAGCATTGAGTTATTTTATATATAAAGATTATGAAGAAAAGTCAGAAAATGAATTTGTAGATTTTTATCGAAGCATAAAAGGCTCATTGAAGAATACCGAAAGTGAAATGCTTCAATCGGCCAGAAATATAGCTTCACGTGACACGTTGATATCGTCGATTAGTTTGATATCTAGCTACTCTGATGTAAATGATTATCAGGCTTTGATTTTTGATCCTGAAAAAGAATCAATTGCAAAAGTACTGTCAAATTTTGCTCGTGCTGCACATCTTGATCATGTGCGTGTCTATGATCAGGATAACTGGCTGGTTGCTTTTGCTGATATAGAGCCGGATCATGTAGAGCTCGGCTATGTGAGTTTTGTCGATACAAATCCGGTGCTACATGTTTTGTCAATGGATGGCCAGGAAGAAAAGCAACAGCTTAATGATTCTTTCTGGAATACTGTTATTAAATTAGATGATATAAGTTATATAGAAAAGGTTTATTATAGGGAGACTGAGAATGGCGTTGCTGTAGAATCAGTTATGCCAATAGTAAGGGTTCTGCCAGACCAAACCAGTTTCAATGTTGGTTTTATAGTTTTAACGCGGTTCCTTACGGATAATTATTTTGCTATTTTATCTGAAGATAGTAATACTAAGTACGGGATTATCACAAAATCAAATAATTATATTGATGATCTTTCAGGAGTTATATCATATCCTGTTATTAGCTCGGCTCCTGAGCTTTTTTTATCATCTCCTGAAATAGAAGCAGCTACATATAATAGTGAACATTATTTTATTAAGGCTTTTTCTATCCCGCTTTACACTGGTAATAAATTTTATCTGGTAACCGCTCTAAGTAAAACAACGGTTGATGAGCAGGTTAGGCGTTCGCAATTTATTATGGCAGTTGTTTTTGGGCTGTCGATTTTAATAGTATTACCAGTAGGTTATGTTTTTGTTCGCCGTGACATAGTACGTCCTATAGAGCGTCTTGTTGGAAATGCAGAGTCTTTGACTCATGGTGATTATGCTATATCAACAGATGTTTTTAATTCAGAAGAGTTTTCTATATTAAGGCAGGCAATTAATACAGCTGCCATGACTATTAGTGCGCGTGAAGATGATTTGTATAGAGCACACAGAAATCTGGAGGATCGAGTTGATAAGCGCACAAAAGAGCTGCAGCTAACTAATCATCAGCTGGCCGAAGAGGTTAATGCAAGAGAGAAAGTTCAGCGTGAACTTGTTGAGTCCAGTCGTATGTTGCAGTTGGTAATGGATAATGTTCCTCAATTTATTTTCTGGAAAGATCTGGACTCAAATTATCTCGGTTGCAATGCTAATTTTATTAAAGCAACAGGATTTGATTCTCTGGATGAGATCATTGGAAAGAGCGATTATGACATGCCGTGGGCTACTGAAGAGGCTAATTTTTACAGGGAATGTGACAGGCGCATTATGGATAGTGATACCGCCGAATTGCATATTCAGGAAACTCAGCATACTCCCGATGGCGCAACAATTTATGTGGATACTAATAAAATCCCCCTGCATGATAGTCAGGGTAAAGTCATTGGTATACTAGGGTCGTACGAGGATGTGACTGAACGTAAAAAAGCTGAAAAAGAACTTATTCATGCAAAACAGATGGCTGAGCATGCTAACCAGGCGAAATCGGAATTTTTATCCCGTATGAGTCACGAGCTTAGAACCCCATTAAATGCCATTCTTGGATTCTCGCAGTTATTAACTTATGGTGGCCTGGATGATCAGCAGGAAGATAATGTTAAGGAGATTTTGAATTCCGGCCATCATTTGCTTGAGTTGATTAACGAGATTCTTGATCTAGCAAAAATTGAATCAGGAAGACTTGTTCTTGATACTGTTTCAGTTGATTTGTCTGCCTGTATTGATGAATGTATGAGGTTTGTTCGTAATCTTGCAATTGATAAAAATGTACAGTTGAATAAATTAAATTTTGATAAAGAAATTTATGTTTATGCAGATTTGTTACGTCTCAAGCAGGTGCTGATTAATCTTATCAGTAATGCCATCAAATATAATGAATCTGGAGGAAAGGTTGATATTATTTGCGAGGTTGTTTCAGATGATTTTGCTAATATTTTTATTAATGATACAGGTAAAGGTATATCTGTAGATTATATTGATGATTTATTCATGCCTTTTGAGCGGCTTGGTATTGATAAGGCTGGAGTCGATGGAACAGGGATTGGTCTTGTGATTACAAAAGATCTTGTTGAGCTTATGGGTGGAACAATAAAATGTTCCAGCGTACCCGGTGAAGGCAGCAGTTTTAGTTTTACATTGCCATTAAGTCAGGTATTAGTTAATGATGATGCGGTCTCGGCTTCTAATAATGAAGTGAAGTCATTGAAAGCTACAACATCAAGTATTAAAAAAATTATTTATATTGAAGATAATCTGACTAATATGCGATTAGTAGAACAGGTTTTGTGTTCACGTAATGATATTGACTTTTTATCAGCAACAACGGCTGAGGAAGGTATTGATATTGTCAGGAAAGAGTTACCTGATCTGATTCTAATGGATATTAACTTGCCAGGTATGAATGGTTTTGAGGCGCTGAGTATTTTAAGGCATGATGAGCTTACGGCGCACATACCGGTTATTGCATTATCAGCGAATGCAATGACTCATGACGTGCGGCGTGGTGAGAAGGAGTTATTTGACAGGTATATGACAAAGCCATTTGATGTTGTTGAATTCATGGATGTTATTGATGAGGTTCTTGGTTGATTGCCGATTAATATCCGCATTTATAAATCTGCTGGAAAGAATGCTTTAGATCATATGCCTGTTTTCAATACAGGGTGTGAAATGTCTGTTTTGCTATTGTTAATAATGAGGTGGCGGCACTTCATCAGACTGCGAGAGAATATTGTTTTCTGTCGCTGTTTTTAATCGTCTTTCAAGGTCAGTCAGTCGTTCTGATAATGCATCTATTGTTTTTTGTTGTTGATAAATGACCTTATCCAGTTCTTCAATATGGTTTTCCTGGTGAGTTAGTCGTATTTCAAGGTCAATTAGTTTTTCTTCCACTTTATTTTTTCTCCTGATTAACCCAGAGGGCGGTTGCGCCAGCAACACTGGCTGGCATGGCGATAAAATTAATTACCGGGATACTGGTTAATAAAAATGACCCTGTGCCAAAACCCAGGGTCAGCGTTCTTTTTGATGCTGTTAACTGGTTTATTTCCTTAAAGTAATGTCCATGATTGCCCATTGGGTAATCTATATATTCAAGTGCCAGCATCCATGCGCCAAAAACTAACCACAAAAATGCAGCAGCAATATTGATGACAGGTATCAGTGTAATAATCATAATGATAATCGACCATTTCAGAAGGTATAATAGTTTAGTTATCTCAGAGCCGATTGATTTTTTGATGGTTTTCCATGGAGGTAAAGAAGGTGTGTTATCAGTTATGTCATTGTTTAATGTGGCTTCGACTTTTTGTGCCAGCAAGCTGTTAAAAGGTGCGGCCAACAGATTGGCAATAAATGTAAATGAATAAAAAACAATAAAAAAAATCAGTGTCGCAAACAGTGGCCAGAGTATCCAGTTGATCCAGTATTCAATCCAGGATAGCCAGCCTGGGAAACTGGGCATTAGTGCAGCCATCCATTGTGGAAGCATTGAGCTTAGAAAATAAATAGCAAGACTGAACAGGCTGATATTAATAACCAGTGGTATCGCTACAAAACGCCTTATGCCTGGCTGTGTAATAAGCCTTAGTCCGCGGAATGAAAAAGCAAAACCTTTAAAAAAATTCATAATCATTTTCATTCCTCAGTTATAAGATTAACTGCGGCTAATAATGCAGCGCCAGGGTGATTGTTGTCTTTGTTCATATTACTT
>JAPHQX010000034.1 GCA_026196035.1 Gammaproteobacteria bacterium | reverse complement strand
CCAGTTGTTGTGATGATTTGGGTAAAGTTTTGTCTTTTAAATAAAACTGCAATTCAGCCAGAATTATTTGTCTCGCATGCTCTTTGAGGATTTTTTGTCGGGTTTCCTGTTCATTTTTTTCCTGAGAAAGCTTCTCGTTGCTGCCAAGTCTTTCCAGAGCTTTTAATGCGGTGTTAAAGCTAACAATATTTTGATCAAAAGTATTAATAAGTTGATCTAAAATCATCTCAATGGTTTTATAGAGAGTGTTATCTTTATCTTCTATGCCTATACCTAGATGAGCTATGGAATCAAGCACATGTCTTGCTGGGTGTTTGTCATTATGAAAAAATTTCATATCCAGTAGGGCGATTTTTATAACGGGTATCTGTAGTTTTAACAGTAAAGACTTTATGGTGTCTGAAATATTGTTATCACGTAAAAATGCACCAAATATCATTTCGACAAAATCAATGGTTCTGCTATCAATTTGATTAACAGATTTGGTCATGGCCGTATTGCCAAGCTTGGCCATGCTGTTAAGTAAGGCTTTTTTAAAGCTATCTGTATTGATATTAACCTGTTGACCGGGTGTATATTCCTGAAGATATGTGGGTTGGAGTTTGGACAGGGCTTTTATAACTTCCTGGCGGGCATAAACATTACCGCCACGAGCGCGCAATGCTGTAGTTGCTTTTTTAGCAACTTCTTCGGCATCATTATTGATGAATTCACGGATGGCTTTTGAAATGGCTTCAGGCTTTACGGCCTTGTTCCTGGCATTTTCAAATTGGTGAATTTCTGCGCTCATGTTATTCCCATTATGTTGTTTAATAGCTATACAAAAACACTTCACATATGTGATTCTGGCCACATAAATTAGCATACAGTGCTAATTGAATCTGGAAGTGCACAAGTTATATGAGTCATTAGGACTCGTGTGCCTGCTTTTGAACATTTGATGGGGCTTTAATTAATCGGCATAGGGTTTGACCGATGTTGTGATAATAACCCCCTGAATGGGTTATTAATGTGAGATGGTTCACGCTATGTTTAAATGATTAATATCCTGTGGTCAGAGGGTATTAAATACGTGATAGAGAGCACTTTTTTAGATCTTTGGGCAAATAATATCGAGAACTTCAGCTGCCTGTTCCCATGCTTTATCCATAATTTGAGGTAGCTTTTTAAGCTTAAATCCAGTGATTTTGAGTGTTTCTGGTTCAAATTCAGGGTAATCATCCAGCAGATGCTCATTTACATCCATGCCGGGTTCCAGTGCATTCACGACGCAGTTGGCTATATGGACGATAGATGTCTCGAGAGGGTGTTTTCTGGCAAGTAGAGGTTCGTGATGGTAGCTTATTGCATCACTCAGGGTGTCTGATAATTGCCATGTTTTGATCAGAGCGGCCCCAACATCTGCATGGGTAAAGCCAATGATATCTTTTTCCGCATGGTAGGTAACACCATCGGTTTCAGCGGCTCTAAGCAGTACTTTCTGGGATAGTTCGGGCTCTTCAAAGAAGAGGATTAATTTGCCAATATCATGAAGAAGACCAGCGACAAATAATCGCTCACCATGCAGTACATTGCATTGTTTTGATATTAATCGGGCAATAATGCCTGTATGTACGCTATGTCTCCAGAAAAGATCAATATCGACCAGTTCATTGGGAATACGTTTAAATGAGTCAACAGCCGATGTGGCCAGTACCAGATTACGTAAATCATCCTCGCCAATCACAGATATAGCCCTGCTGACCACTTCAATTTTAACGACCAGAGCATAGTATGAGCTATTGACGATACGCAGTATCCTGGCGGTTAGTGAAGGGTCATGGCTAATGACATCACCCAGTTGTTTGGCATTGTGGTTTTTGTCTTCCATTACCTGATTTACCCTGATGAAAATTTCAGGTAATGAAATAAGCTTGATGACGCCTTTAACAAGGTCTTCTGGTTTTTTTGCCATTTTATGTATTCTTCTTTAAATCCTTATTTGCTTAATGCCAGTTTTAGAAACTCAGGTGTGGCACTGCATGCATGATGAATAGCTAGATTGTAATAATGAGTGATAAATGATTTATTTTCCACAGCCTGTTGACGAAATTGAGGAATATTTCCATCTTTACAGGCCATAGTACATGTCCACCAGCCTGTAGGGTAGGAGCAGAGTGGAAAATGTAAGCTGGTAATATCCTGAAAGCCAGCATGCTTAAGTTTTTCATACATGGGTTTAATAATGCTTTCTGTATGTAGCAGGGGAGATTCACTTTGTTGAACCAGTAATCCGTCAGGAGCAAGAATCCGAAGGCAATTATTATAAAAAGCCTGAGTGAACAGAACTTCACCGGGGCCTATTGGATCAGTGCTATCGACAATAATCAGGTCATAGAAGTCATTACTTGCATCCTTTACCCATTTGATACCGTCGTCAAAATGAAGCTCTGCTCGGGGGTCGGTATTGTTTTCGCACAGCTCTGGAAAGTATTGTTCAGATAATCTTGTGACCCTCTCATCTATATCAACCTGTTGAGCCAGTTCTATTTCTGAATGTTTCAGGACTTCGCGCAAGGTTCCGCAGTCTCCACCACCTATGATAAGTACCTTTTTGGGATTCGGATGGGTAAACAATGCAGGGTGCGACATCATTTCATGGTATATGAAGTTATCACGTGTAGTCAGCATGGTGCAGTCATCAATCACCATTAGATTGCCAAAGGTTTCAGTTTCATATATTTCAATTTTCTGAAAAGGCGTCTGTTCTTCGTGTAGCTTTTTGTTTGGCCCCAGCTTGAGTGAGAAGGCTGTGCCGCCATAAGTGTATTCTTCTGTAAACCATTGATCATTGAGTGACATAATAAAGATCTCTATATGTTTGTGGCGAGATTATAGCGCAAGCTTGCGATTAGGTTTAGTGTAGAAAGTTGAGTTAAAATGGCGCAGTTAGAATTGAGGGTTAGCCATGGTTGAATGGTCATTAGAAACAGCACGACAGGTTTATGGTCTTGATAAATGGGGCGGTGGTTATGTCACCACAAATGCTAATGGACATCTGGTGGTTCAGCCATGTGGGCAGTCAAAGGTATCAATAGATTTACATGAACTGGTAGCCGATATTGAAACAGCAGGGCTTAGATTTCCTGTCCTGGTCCGTTTTCCGGACATTCTAAAGCACAGGATTCATAGTTTATGTAATGGATTCAAGAGTGCTGCAGAGACATATGGCTATTCCGGGAAGCATACGGCTGTTTACCCTATTAAAGTGAACCAACAAAGATGTGTGGTCGAGGAAGTGCTGCATCATGGCGGTGATAATGTTGGCCTGGAGGCAGGCAGTAAGCCAGAGTTGATGGCTGTAATGGCATGCTCAAAGCCAGGTGGTGTGATTGTATGTAATGGCTATAAAGACAAAGAATATATCAGGCTTGCACTGATTGGTCAGAAGCTTGGTCATACTGTTTATATTGTGGTCGAAAAGCCATCTGAAATTGATTTGATTCTTCAGCAAGCTCAGGATCTGAAGGTTGAGCCAAATATTGGTGTAAGAATACGGCTGGCATCGATTGGCAAAGGTAAATGGCAAAACAGTGGTGGTGAAAAAGCCAAATTTGGGTTATCCGCGAGCCAGGTACTTGAGGCTGTTAAGAAATTAAAAAACTGCAATAATCTGCAGAATTTAAAATTACTGCATTTTCATATGGGCTCACAAATAGCCAATATCCAGGATTTAAGAAATGGTCTTCAGGAAGCAGTGCGTCACTATACAGAATTATGTGATCTCGGCGTGCCATTATGTATTTTAGATATAGGTGGCGGACTTGCTATTGATTATGATGGTACTGGATCCAGAAATGATTGCTCGATGAATTACAGTATTGAGGATTATGCAGCACATATTATTCAGACGGTTAAACAGGAGTGTGACAGAAAAGGAATCACTCATCCTGCAATAATCACAGAATCAGGACGCGCAATGACCGCGCATCATGCGATGCTGATTACTAATGTTATTGAAACTGAATCACTGGGCACAGAAAATTTTGAAGGCCTTGAAGATGTTGGTCATGAAAAATTTTATGAATTAAATAAAATTATAAATAATAGTAGTAGCGCTTCAATAACGGAGCAATATCATATGGCTCAATCATTGTATGAAGAAGCGCAGGAGCTCTATAAAAAAGGCGATTTAAGTTTATATCAGCGCGCTAATATTGAGCGTCTTTATTTTTCGGCATGCCGATTGTTGCAAAAAAAATTAGAGAATCATTCAAGAAATCAGCAGAGTATGCTTGATGATTTAAATGAGAAATTAGCCGATAAATATTTCTGTAATTTTTCAATATTTCAATCCATGCCGGATGTCTGGGGTATAGATCAGATATTTCCGATCGTGCCACTGCATCGTCTGGATGAGTTCCCATCCTGTCGAGGCATCATACATGATTTGACCTGCGATTCAGATGGTCATATCGAGTTTTATACTGATAATCAGGGAGTTGAAAAAACACTGCCATTGCACCCTGTTAAGAAAGATGAAAGTTACTGGTTAGGTGTTTTTTTGTTAGGCGCGTATCAGGAAATACTGGGTGATATGCATAATCTCTTTGGAGATACAGATGCTATAAATGTCCAGTTAAATGATGATGGTCATTATGACCTGATGGGTGCAGAGTATGGGGATAGTGTGCAGGAGCTATTAACTTATGTTCATTTCGACATTGCTGATATGTTACAAACATATCAGCAGAAGATAGCTGCTGCCGCATTAAGTGGGGAAGAGGGTGCTAAATTATTGTTAGAGCTTGAAGAAGGTATACAGGGGTATACCTATTTCGAATAAATTGATGATTTTGATTACTATTTAAATAATTGAAACAATCTGGGCGCGTGCAACAAGCTCTTTAACTGAACAGATGTAATTACCAAAAGACACTATCTGATTCATTTCAATATAGCCTTCTTTGAATCTTTTTTTCTTGCCATCATTAAGTAGATAGGTGCCATTAGTTGAGCCCAGATCCGTCAGGTAAAGTCTATCATCCATGAATGCCAGTTCAGCATGTTTTGAGCTGGTGGTTTTATCCAGTAACTGGATCTGGCCTTTGCGACCAATAACATAAGACCGATCATTCATCTTGCTTACCTGTTAATTTCTATGAACTTGTAAATAAGTGTAAACCGGTATATCTGACTTAAGCGTGAGCTGGTTCAAGTTATTTCCATCATTAAATTTGTGGATTGTCGATATGTTATCTATTTCTCATAAAGTCAGCTGTTTTATAAAATGCATCTAGCAGGTTCATTTTCAGGGCATAATCTATTTCAAGTTCATCCAGTGCCCGGGTCATACATAGCATCCATTGATCCCGCTCTGCTTCACCAATAGCAAAGTGTATGTGGCGTTGTCTTAGCCTCGGGTGGCCATATTTTTCAATATAGAGTGCAGGACCGCCAAGCCAGCCTGATAGAAACATAAATAATTTATCCTCTGCCTCAGCAAGGTCAGGGGCATGTAGCTGTCGAATAGTCACCGTTTCAGGGAGTTGATCCATCAGCTCATAGAAGCGATTAACCAGTTTACGGAGCATTTTTTCGCCTCCGATGCGTTCATAATGTGAATTTTGCATAATTTTTAGACCAATGAGCCAAAACAGGCTATTTTACACGCATCATCAGGCATTAATATGCTGTATAATTTGCCCCCTTTTTTGATCGATCTGGAATCCCCATAGTGACTATGAAATTACGTAATATTGCCATTATTGCGCATGTTGACCACGGTAAAACAACACTGGTTGATGAGCTTTTGAAACAATCAGGAACGGTGGATACCCGTGTTGATATGGAAACCTGTGTTATGGATTCCAATGATCAGGAAAAAGAACGTGGTATTACCATCCTGTCTAAAAATACTGCAATCAAATGGAATGACTATCGCATTAATATCGTAGATACACCGGGCCATGCTGATTTTGGTGGCGAGGTTGAGCGAGTATTGTCGATGGTTGATAGCGTTTTGCTGCTGGTCGATGCGCAGGAAGGCCCTATGCCGCAAACTCGCTTTGTGACCCAGAAAGCATTCAATATGGGCTTTAAGCCTATTGTGGTTATTAACAAGATTGATAAGCCTGCTGCACGGGCGCACTGGGCTCTGGATCAGACGTTTGAGCTATTTGACCAACTGGGTGCCACCGATGAGCAGTTAGACTTCCCTGTGATCTATGCATCGGGTATTGGCGGTTATGCCGGCCTTGAAGATACCATACGTGAAGGTGATATGACGCCATTGCTGGAGGCTATTGTTGAGTATGTTCCAGAGCCAGATGTAGATGTAGATGCACCCTTTCAGATGCAGGTCAGTTCGCTGGATTACAACAGCTATGTGGGTGTTATTGGTATTGGCCGTGTAAAACATGGCAAGATTAAACGTAATCAGGCGTTGAGCCTGATAGATCGGGAAGGCAAGATACGTACGGGTGTCCGTATGCAGCAGATCCTGGGTTTTCATGGTCTGGAGCGTATTGAAGTAGAAGAGGCCCAGGCTGGTGATATTATCTGTTTTAATGGTATCGACAAGCTGAATATCTCAGACACACTCTGTGATCCTGAGCATGTTATCGCCATGCCGCCATTGTCAGTTGATGAGCCCACCCTGAGTATGACTTTCCAGGTGAATAATGGTCCATTAGCCGGTAAGGATGGTAAGTTTGTTACCTCACGTAATATCTCTGATCGCCTTGATCAGGAGCTGATTCATAATGTGGCGCTGCGAGTAGAGCCAGGTGAAACAGGTGACAAATTCCGTGTTTCAGGTCGTGGTGAATTGCATCTGTCGGTTTTGATTGAATCTATGCGTCGTGAAGGCTTTGAATTGTGTGTCGGTCGCCCTGAAGTGGTTATCAAGGAAATTGACGGTAAATTATGCGAGCCATATGAGCAGCTTACGGTTGATGTACCAGAAGACTCCCAGGGTTCCGTTATGGAAAAACTGGGTATACGCAAAGGTGAACTAAAGAATATGGTGCCGGATGGTAAGGGCCGTGTTCGCCTAGATTACATTATTCCAACCCGTGGTCTGATCGGCTTCCGTACCGAATTCTTAACGGCTACAGCTGGCAATGGCCTTCTTTATAATGTGTTTGACAGCTATGGACCAAAGGTTGATGCAGTTATTGGTCAGCGTAGTAAGGGTGTCTTGATATCCAATGGTGCAGGCAAGGCCTTATCTTACTCAATATATAATTTACAGGAACGTGGCAGCATGTTCCTGTCTCATGGTGATGAGGTTTATGAGGGTATGCTGGTCGGTATTCATTCCCGTGATAATGATCTGGTTGTTAATCCGCTTAAAGGTAAGCAGCTGACTAATGTTCGTGCATCAGGTACGGATGAAGCATTAACATTGACCACACCCATCAGAATGACTCTCGAGCAGGCTCTTGAGTTTATTGATGATGATGAACTGGTAGAAGTAACACCTAATTTCATTCGTATGCGTAAGAAACTGCTAACAGAAAATGAGCGTAAGCGCGCCTCACGTGGACCTAAAAGCTGATCTCAGCAATTAAATAAATAGCCTGACCGATTGCATCCTGTATGTAATCGACTAGGCTATTTGTATAACTTAAGATTGCAAAATGTACGTTTTCGGGTGTTTATGTGACAGATCAAAAAGGGCAGTTTCAGCTTCTCATTGTAGATGATTCCAGAGTTATTCGGCGAGCAGCGACAAAAATTCTTGAAAAGGAATTCGATGTTGTGGAGGCTGAAGATGGAGAAGATGCCTGGGAAGAAATACAGAAAAACAAAAATATTTCTGCTGTATTTACTGATCTGGGTATGCCCAATTTAGATGGTTATGGGCTGCTTAAAAAAATACGTGAATCAGATGACCCTGCCATTGCCAACCTGCCTGTTATTATTATTACCGGTGCCGAAGAGTCTGAAGGTGCCAAGGAAGAAGTATTAAGCCTGGGTGCAACTGATTTTATTTCCAAACCCTTTGATTCCGTTTCCTTAAAATCACGTGCAAGTTCACATATTAATTATCGTAATGAAGTACAGTCGCTTGAAAAACGAGTAGCGACAGATAAATTAACCGGATTAGCAACAGAAGCTGTATTTAATGAGCAAGGTGAAAAGTCACTTGCCTATGCAGAGCGTCATTGTGCTGAATTAACTCTGGTGCGGTTTGAATTAAATAAGTTCGCTGATTTTTTTGTGAAGTATGGCAAGAATGTATCAGAACAAATTCTGGTGAAAGTGGCGTCTATCGTTGAGCAGGGGTTACGTAAGGAAGATGTGGCCGGAAGACTTGGCGTGGCAAAATTTAGCCTGTTATTAATGGAGGCTGATGTTGAAGGTGCAACTCAGGTGGTTATGCGTATTTGTAATCGCCTGAAAAGTATGAAGCTAAAGCTGGGCAAAGAAGTTGTTCAATTGAGTTTTAATGCGGGTATCACAACATTTGAAAAACAGGATGAAGGTATTACATTTGATCAGTTATGTGGCCAGGCAGATGAGGCGCTAAAGAAAAGTGCTGATGCAGGTGAATGTCAGCTTGTCCATTATAAAACTGGAAAAACAGTTGAAGAAACACCAGCAATAAAGCATATAGAAACTGATATAGAGGAAGTTATTAAAAAGATGGCTGATGATCAATCCTCAGTTAGTCAGGCGGAACTGGCATCAGTCGTCAGGAAATTCATTCCGATTTTAGAAGCAGCAGACCAGCAACTAAAACTGGGCTTGAGTAAAGTTGTACCACATCTAAAAAAACGTCTAAATCTAGATTAAGCAAAAAAACTTTAACCTGTTATCTTCTGATTAGATACAATATCGCTTTATTGAAATTAAGTATAAGGCAACCTATTCCATGTTATCTATTTCGCAGCGCATAGCTGAAGAATTATCAGTTAAAGAATCACAGGTCATTTCAGCTGTTGGCTTACTAGATGAAGGGTCAACAGTTCCATTTGTCGCACGTTACAGAAAAGAAGTTACAGGCGGGCTGGATGATACTCAATTACGAAATCTTGAAGATAGGTTACGGTATTTGCGTGAATTAGATGATCGTCGGGAAGTTATATTAAGAAGTATTGATGATCAGGGGAAGCTCACAGACGGCCTGAAAAAATCAATTTATGATGCTGAGACAAAAAATCGACTTGAAGATTTGTATTTACCTTATAAAGTAAAAAGAAGAACCAAGGCACAGATTGCTCGAGAGTCGGGTTTGGAACCTCTGGCAGACACTTTGTTTGAGCATCATGATCTGGATCCTGAAAATGAAGCAGAGAAATACATTAATAAAGAAAAAAGTGTTGATGATATCAAAACAGCTCTTGATGGTGCGCGCCAGATATTAATGGAGAGATTTTCAGAAGATGCAGATTTATTACAGAAATTACGAGATGTTTTATGGGGTCAGGGAATAGTCGAGTCTCGCGTAGTAGAGGGCAAAGAAAATGAAGGTGCAAAGTTTTCAGACTACTTTGAGTATCAGGAAGCGATAAATAAAATACCTTCACATCGTGCATTGGCAATATTTCGCGGAAGAAATGAATCAATATTACAGTTAAGTTTGAAAATAGCAGGTGAGGATGAAGTGGAGAGCCATCCTTGCGAACAGATTATCGCGCAGCATTTTAATATCGGCGGTAATGATGGAAAGGCCGAAAAGTGGTTAAAAGATACAGTCCGTTGGGCATGGAAAATAAAAATATTTACTCATCTTGATGTTGAGTTAAAGATGAAGTTAAAAGAATCTGCAGAAGAAGAAGCAATAAAAGTTTTTGCATCAAATTTAAATGACTTATTACTTGCAGCACCAGCAGGATCAAAGGCAACTATGGGGCTTGACCCGGGATTGCGAACCGGAGTTAAGGCCGCAATTGTTGATGCAACAGGTAAGCTTGTTGATTACGCCACTATTTATCCGCATGCACCAAAAAATAAATGGGATGAGTCAATATCGACGCTAGCGACATTAGCAAAAAAACATGCTGTGAGATTAATTAGTATTGGCAACGGTACTGCTTCTCGTGAGACAGATAAGCTGGCAAAAGATTTAATTTCAAAACATCCAGAGCTTAACCTAAGTTCAATTGTGGTATCTGAAGCAGGTGCTTCGGTTTATTCGGCATCTGAGCTTGCAGCTAATGAATTTCCAGATATTGATGTGTCGATACGAGGCGCGGTATCGATTGCCAGAAGATTACAGGATCCGCTTGCGGAGCTGGTTAAAATAGAACCTAAAGCGATTGGGGTAGGTCAGTATCAGCATGATGTAAGTCAAACCCGATTGGCGCAGATGCTTAATGCTGTTGTTGAGGATTGCGTAAACGCAGTTGGTGTTGATGTAAATATGGCATCAGTTCCCCTGTTGACTCAGGTGTCAGGTTTAACTACCAGTATGGCTGAAAACGTTGTAGATTATAGAAATTCAAATGGTGCGTTTAATAATAGAGAAGAGCTCTTGAATGTGCCACGTCTCGGCCCTAAAGCATACGAGCAGGCAGCTGGATTCTTAAGAATCATGAATGGCGATAATCCACTTGATAAGTCATCAGTTCATCCAGAAGCCTATCCTGTTGTTGAAAAAATAATAGATAGAAATACACGTGATATTAAATCTATTATTGGTGATACTGTTTTTTTGAGAAAATTGAAAGCAAATGATTATATTGATGACAAATTTGGTCTGCCGACTGTAACTGATATTTTAAAGGAACTGGAAAAGCCGGGTCGTGATCCACGGCCAGAGTTTAAGACGGCTGAATTCAGGGAGGGTGTTGAAGAAATAAAAGATCTTAAGGCGGATATGGTGCTAGAAGGTGTAGTGACTAATGTTACTAATTTTGGTGCTTTTATTGATATTGGTGTACATCAGGATGGTCTGGTGCATATTTCTGCATTGTCTACAGGTTTTGTTAAAGATCCAAGGGATGTCGTTAAGACAGGTGAGGTTGTAAAAGTAAAAGTCATTGATATTGATATCGACAGGCGTCGTATCGCATTGACTATGCGACTTGATGATGATTCTCGTGATCAGGTTGCTGATATTAAAAAAGATCGACCGACAAAAAAACAATATAAAAAACAAAAAGAATCTGTAACAGTAAATTCAGCAATGGCAGATGCTTTATCTCAGGCATTTAAGCGCTAGGAAATGCTTAATTTTTCAAACGTCAGTTTGCGTCGTGGTATTCGCCTGTTATTTGAGAAGGCGAATGTCACAATACATAAAGGAAATAAAGTTGGTATTGTTGGAGCAAATGGCTGTGGCAAGTCCAGTTTATTTGCTTTGCTATTGAATAAGCTACAGACGGATGAAGGTGAAGTAAGTTTACCACCTGATATTACTATTGCGCATGTCGCACAGGAGATGCCAGCAGTAGATCGATCTGCCATCGAATATGTAATAGATGGTGATGCAGAGCTAAGAAGTATTCAAAATCAGTTGCAGCAAGCCGAGGCAGAAAATAACGGTAGTCTGCAAGCTGATTTGCATCACAGGCTTGATCACATTGATGCTTATACTGTAAAGGCGCGTGCAGGTAAGTTAATGCAGGGGCTTGGATTTAAAAACGAGCAGTTAGAATTACCTGTTAATTCATTTTCAGGTGGCTGGCGTATGCGTTTGAATTTAGCGCAGGCATTAATTTGTCGCTCGGATCTTTTGTTGTTAGACGAGCCTACAAATCATCTAGATCTTGATGCCGTTATCTGGTTAGAAACCTGGTTTCAATCTTATCAGGGGACTTTATTATTAATTTCACATGATCGTGATTTTCTGGATAAGGTGGTAGGACATATCATTTTTATTGAACATCAGACATTAGAGTTATATACAGGAAACTATAATCAGTTTGAAAAGCTCAGGGCCGAACAACTGGCTCAGCAACAGTCATTATATGAAAAACAACAAAGAGAGATTGCACATATAGAGGGATTTGTACGGCGTTTTAAAGCTAAAGCTAGTAAAGCCAAGCAGGCGCAAAGTCGAGTCAAAACTCTGGAGCGCATGGAGCTTATTAGCCAGGCACATGTTGATTCACCATTTTATTTTCATTTTTTCAAGCCAGATAAGTTGCCTCATCCGTTGATGCAGCTAGAACAGATCGATGCAGGTTATGAGAATAATAAAATACTTGAATTTGTTAATTTATCCATATCACCGGGAGATAGAATTGGGGTGCTGGGTCATAATGGAGCAGGTAAATCGACTCTAATTAAAGTACTGGCCGGTGAAGTTGCTCTTCAGTCGGGAAATATTGAAGCATCATCAGAAGTAAATATTGGCTATTTTGCCCAGCATCAGCTGGAGCAGTTAGATAAGCATGCAAGTCCCATGCTACATATGCAGCGTATTAATAAGCGCTTAACAGAGCAGGAAATCCGTAATTATCTGGGGGGATATAATTTTCATGGTGATCGAGTTAAGGAGCCAGTAGGGCCATTTTCTGGAGGTGAAAAAGCACGTCTGGTGCTAGCATTGATTATCTTTCAGAAACCCAATTTGTTGTTACTGGATGAACCGACAAATCACCTTGATCTTGAGATGAGGCATGCATTGAGTCTTGCCTTGCAGGACTATGAAGGTGCAATGCTGGTTGTTTCTCATGATAGGCATTTATTGCGAGTAGTGACAGATCAGTTTTTACTGGTCGATAATGGGACGGTGGCGTTATTTAATGGTGACCTGGATGATTATCGACAATGGTTATTAAGGCCTAAGGATAATCAGGAGAATAATAATATCCAGCCAGATAGTGAAGAAAATAATCTATCAAAAAAAGAGCAAAGAAGGTTGCAGGCAGAAAAAAGACGTCAGTTACAGCCGTTACAGCAAGAGCTCAAAAAACTTGAGAAAAAAATAGAAGAATTAAGTAGTAAAAAGGGAGAGATTGAGGCTATTCTGGCTGGATGTGAAATTTATGAGGGAGAAAACAAGGAAAAGTTACAGGCACTTATTAAAGAACAGTCGCAAGTGCTTGATAAATTAGTTGAATTAGAAGAACAATGGCTGGTAATGAGTGAACAGATGGAGTCTGAATAAATATAAAATAAATACACTATTAGTCAGTATCTAGCAGCATATTGTGATTTATTGCTTATACTATTTATATCAGGTGTAGCGTTGACCAATAGAGGTTTTATATGACAAAAGTAGAATCCACAATCCAGGTTGATACAGTAGATGCTGATACTCTCAGCGGTTTCTTTGAGAGATTTAATGTCGCTAATCAGCAGATTGAAGAATCGCTTTTGATGCTAGATCTGGATCCACATGACGGACAGATGCTGAAAAAACTGGCTGAGGCATTAATAAGCATAAAACAGTCCCTGCTAGAAATAGAATTTAATGAGCTGGCTTTTCTTGCTCAGAGTATTGGTAATCTAATTTCCTCAATACAGTCAACTAATAGTAAATTTGAGTCTACATTTGGCGATATTATCCTCCTTGCCGTCGATGATATTAAAACGGTTATTGAGAAAATCATTGATAATTCTGAGCCATGCATATTATTACCTCGATTACCTAGAGTATGTGAGGCTATCAATAAAATATCGCTAGAAGATAAATTACATCTAAATGAGTCAATACGAGATGCTCTTTTGCTTCTGGATCCTTCGATTGAAATTCTTGAAACTGCAATAACCGAAAAATCTTCATTAAGTAGTTTGTTTGATGATACACCGCCTGATGAGGAGGAGCTGGCGGCATATGGTGTTGAAGAAAATGAAGATTTTCTATTTTTTAGAGGCTTATCCGAGCCATTAGAGAACAGAGCTCATTACTGGCATGGTCGAAGTGAGCGAATGCTGCGTCTGGCTTTAAAAATGAATGACCATGCTGATCGTCCTGTAGATCCGAATCAGCTGGCTGCAGCTATTTATATGCATGATGTTGGCATGGCTTTATTGCCTATTGAAATCATAATGAAAGAAGGACCGTTGACGAATGAAGAGTTGGCGCAGGTAAGAGAGCATCCACGTATAGGCTTCGAATTGCTACGATATATGAAGCAGTGGAGTGTTGCAGCATTAATAGTTCTGCATCATCATGAGCGCGTTGATGGAACCGGCTATCCCTCAGGATTAAAAGAAAATGATATATGTGAGGGTGCAAAAATACTTGCGGTTGTTGATATGATCGATGCAAGAATGCATGAAAGGGCGCATGTTACCATGTTAAAAAGACCATTATTGAGAGCAGCAATGGAAATAAGTAAGCATGCAGATAGCCAATTTAGCGCATTCTGGGTCGATGTGTTCAGGGATTTATTTCATAAAATGAGAAAACAGGAAAACAGTGAAAAAGATTAAAAAAGATGTTTTAAATGAGCTCACGCCAGTAGAAGCGTATGAAATTCTGGAAAACAATTCAAAAATCATTCTAGTTGATATAAGAGCAAATATGGAGTTCCTGTTTGTTGGTCATCCAAAGGGTGCGATTCATGTTCCCTGGATAGATGAGCCAGACTGGGTGGTTAATGAAAATTTTGTAAAAGAAATACGCCAGTTAATCTTGGGAGGCGTATGTGATCTGAGTGAGGGTAGTCCTCCTATTATATTGATTTGCCGAAGTGGAAAAAGATCAGTTGATGCAGGTAATGCTTTATTAGAAGCTGGATTAAAAAATATATGTCATGTTTCAGAGGGCTTTGAAGGCGAGTTAGATAGTCAGCATCACAGGAGCTCAGTTGGTGGCTGGCGATATCATGGGCTACCATGGGAACAGTGTTAAATTTCTACCATATCTACATTAATTTCAATTATGGATAAAATAAATAAAACTGATCAACAATGGAAAGAGCAGCTTACTGAAGAGCAGTACAGGATTACGCGTCTATGTGGTACTGAGCCGCCTTTTAGTGGTGAATACAATAATAATAAAAATAAAGGTTTATATGTCTGTATTTGTTGTGGAGCAGAGTTGTTTAGTTCAGACGAAAAATTTGATTCTGGTAGTGGCTGGCCGAGTTACTGGCAACCTGTAAATGATGATTGTATTAAAAAGATTGTTGATGCCAGTCATGGTATGAGACGTGTTGAAGTGAGATGTAAAAGTTGTGATGCTCATTTAGGCCATGTATTTGAAGACGGCCCTCCGCCTACTGGATTGCGATTTTGTATTAACTCGGCATCGCTTTCATTTAAGAATCGTAAAGAATAGTGATGCTAAGATAAGATTTTTTTTATAAGAGGTGAAATATAATAAAAAAACATAATATCAGTGATATATGATTTTATGTTAATGTGTTTAATTCCATGGCAATAAAACAGAAGATGGTGATCGGATATGTCAGTTAATGATCAGGATCAACTTAAAGATGAATTAGATGAATTACAGCTAGAGCATCGTGATCTTGATGATGTTATTCGTCGATTATATGAAAGTAACAATTTTGAACAATTACAAATGCAGCGGTTAAAAAGGAGAAAGTTGAAATTAAAGGATCAGATTGCAAGATTGGAAAATCAGTTAATCCCGGATATTCTTGCTTGAATCAGGTTTTCTCCATTTACTGAGGTGTAGGGTTTGGCGTTAAAGTATCAATCTTTTTGCTGACTTTTTTTGCACGAGAGATCAATTTCTTAAGTTCTTCGTTGTCCGGTTCAATCTTGTAAAGATTTTGCCAGATTTTCAGAGCGTCTTTAATATTGTTTTTACTATAGAGTTCACGACCTTCAGCAATGCCTTTATCAAGAAGAGTTTTAATCTCTTTATCTAATGATGCTTTAAGATTAATAGCAGTTGGATGTTCGGGCTGTAAAGTAATAAGGGTATTAATATGAAAGCGGGCTTTTGGTAAATCCCCTGCGGTATAGGCAGACTTGTAGGTAGCTAGTAATTCCTCTGCTCTTTTTTTGTTTTGTAATGCTTTTCGTTTGTTCTTGGTTCTAATTAATAATGATCTAACAGCTTCAGTATTTATCAGTTGACTTGATAGCTGAAGGCATTCTTCAGCCAGAGCATAATCTTTTTTTCCAAGCGCGTATTCGCTACAAATGATGAGGTGATTAGCGACTTCTTCCTTTTCATTCTGGTGTCTGCGGATATCAATTTGAGCATTACGGTCATTTGGCGCAAGAATTTCCAGTTTTTGATAAACATTTTCATATTCAATTAATGCATATGCACGTTTAAGTAGCATTTCTTTTTTGAGATCATTGATTAGTTTGTTGTGCTGGTTTAAAAGAATGGCCTTAGATGCCGTAAGTTGTTTATTATCAGGCAGTTGAATGAGCGCGGTATTGTACTCATTGATGGCTTCAGTCCATAGACCTTTTTCTTTAAATATTTGTGCCTTATGCTCGGTTTGAGAAATATAATTTACTTTATGTTTCTCAATATCAGATTTTCTTGCAATTACTTTATTGTATTGAGGATGAGATGAGTCGATGAGCTTTATTGTTTTGTCGATAAGTAAGAAGTTATTCTCATTTAGCCAGTTATCTATATAAGAATTAAGGTCATTTTGTGAGGCATAGAAATGAGCACATGAGGCTATCTGAGTTAATATAATGAGCATTAAAACAATTTTATAAATTTTCATTGTGCTTATTCTTGTAGCAAATCTTTTAAAATTATATCGATATTCTGTTGGTGCTCCTGGCTCAGGTCATGAACTAGATAAGTTGAAACCGGTAGCTGCTTACCTCGGACTTGAATTGTGGCAAATGGGCTTGCAATAACTTTATTTTTTACATTGTCCTGATTATAGAGCTCTTCCATTATAACTATTTGTTTGCTTTCAGCAACGGATGATAGCCTGGAAGCTATATTAACAGGGTCGCCTATTACAGTGTATTCCATACGGTCATGTGAGCCGAGATTGCCTGCAACCATATGTCCTGTGTTTATACCGATTCTAAAGTTGATGGCAGGATGGTTGGTTTCTTTATGTAAAATATTCAGCCTGGCCGCTAATTTTTGAATCATAACTGCACAGGCAATAGCATTAATACTATGGTTTGGATTATGCTCCGGGACACCAAAAACAACCATTACACAGTCGCCAATAAATTTATCGATATGGCCATTAAAGATTTTACTTATTTTGGATATATATGAAAAATACTCATTTAATAAATCAGCAATTTCATTTGGGGGTAGTTTTTCCGATATGCTGGTAAAACCAACGATATCGGCAAAAAGTACTGAGGCATGAACATGCTTGCCGCCTAACTGTACTTCGTCAAGATTCCCCATGATTTCTTTGGCAACATTGCTTGATACAAATCGACTAAAAACATTTTCTACCTGTGATTTTTTTAACAGTCCATCAGCCATTTGGTTAAATGAGTCTGCCAATTCACCTATCTCATCATTGCGGCGTTCATGGATTCTGAAATTTAGATCACCCTCTCCAATTGCTTTGCTGGCATCAACAAGGTCATGGATAGGTTTAGATAAGTGTTTGCTCATGATAAAGGCAATAAGTATGGCAATTAAGGTCATCAAGATTGTCACAACAATAATAAGTTGCATCGATTGTTGCAGTGATTTGACCATTGATGCCTTGGTGAACGTGATCAAAAAATGACCGGCAATTAAATTATTAAAGTGAATTGCACTAATAAAGGTAATAAGTTCTTCGGATTCAAAATTATCGTTAAGCGTAATCCAGGTAAAGTGATGGACTTTATCGAGCAGAATTTTTTGGCGGGTCTGTAGCTTAATAATACTGATATCAGGTGTTGCACCAATTGATGCCAGGGTCTCACTTTTTTCAGACAAAATGGTCGCCCCTAAAATATTCTCGTCATCAACAAGATTATTAATTAATGTTTTTAGGCCGAGAATATCATCTGAAAGCACCATATCCTGAGAACTACCAGCAAGCTGATTGGCAAGGGTAGTGCCCATTCCAAGCATTTGAGCAGTCATGATAGATTTTTGATTGTTTAGAATAGTTAAGCCCAGCATGCTCATACCACTGACAATCAGTAATGTAATGGCCAGTGCTAATTTAATAGCAATAGGTACACGTTCAGGCAGGTAGCATGAAATATATTTAGTAATAAGTTGCTTAAACCTTGATTGAGGTTGCTCAGTTGAGGTATCTAGCATGTGTATAAATCAGTTGTAGAGTGCATAACCATGGAATAATACCACGAACAGACTGCTTGATTGTGTGATGCTGCTAACGAAGGAGAGGTAAGCTGGTAAGTTATTGATAATCTTTAAATAATTGATGATTTTGATGATTTGTTGTAATAGCGGACAGATAATTATCAAATAGAGAAAAAACCTATATAAATAAACAGCTTACAAGGTCTTTAGCCGATCAGTAAAAGACATGGTAGAATTATAATTAAATAGCCCTGAGAGAGGCTAGTTTACTCCCCCGTTTTATGTGGATGAGATATATTTCACCAGAGTGTGAGTGCCATCCAGGATAGAGGTATTAGTATGTTTGGTTTAAGCCAGGAACGACAGATTTTATTAACTCAGAAAGTCATGCAAAGTCTTGATGACTGGGGGCTTTCAGCAGCAGAGCAATTAAGTGTGCTGGATCTTCCTGAAGATGTGCGTAGTCGTAAGCTGCGTTCTTTTCATCAGGATATGCCATTTCCAGAAGACCCAAATGTTGAATATCGTGTTGTTAGATTATTAGGCATTATTGATGCGTTGAGAACCAGTTATCCAAAGAATCCATTAATGGGTGGTCGCTGGATGAAAACACCTCATAAGCGCTTTAAAAATAAGACGCCTATTCAGACCATGCTTGATGATGGTAACAATGGTGTGACGGCCGTACTAGCTGAGCTTGACTGCACTTATGCCTGGGATCTCTCAGGTTCACTAGCAAAATAGTAGCCTGTTGACAGGTTCTTGTGCATGATTGCCGTTGCTATTTAAAAATGAGAGAAGATCATGACAGAATTTCAGCAAGAGCTAGATGCAAGAAGTGAAACCTGCCCGTCTCCAGTAATGATGACTAAAAATGCTTTAAAGGTAATGGCCTCAGGTGAGGTTTTGCATGTTATGGCAACGGATCCTGTCTCAGTTCAGGATATCAGAATGCTGGTTGATGCTATTAGTTATCAGTTAATAGACAGCAGTGAGGCTAATGGCGAATTCCATTTTTATATAAAGAAGAGTTAGTTATTCGCGTCACAGGGTTTCATTTAATCATTACCTGTTATTTATGCAGGCTATTGCTATTTATTCTTTCTAAGCATCATTCCTTCTCATTTTGAATACAAAATACCCAAGTGAAATATAAGCAGGCATTTGAAAAGGCGGTTAGTGATTTACAGAGCCTGTTAGAAAAGCAAGATATAGATTATCTGTTTGTCGATCGAGTGTCAGATAAACATGTTAGTGTAAAGTTTTTAGGTCAGTTTAAACAGCAAACTGTTGTCTGGGATGCAGTCATCCGAACACTCACTGATTATTATGAGACTGAGTTAAAACAATTATCTGATCATAGTGTTGAGTTAAAACAGTTTATTGATATAGAGAAGAAAGATACTTGTTATAAAATTATGCTGGTATTGAATCTTGATAAGATTGATCGATCAGCTATTCAGAAGTCAATTATTATGGTGAGGCAATATAAACGATTAGATATAGGTCGGCATGAATACGGCGAGGCGCATTGTTTTGATAATAGAGCGTCTTGATTGCTGATAATCTGAGATAAATAAAAAAGGCTTACATATGTAAGCCTTTTTTATTGGATATAAATGGTGATTGCTATTTTTGTTTGCGTCTAACAAGACCCAGAGCTGACAAGCCTGAAATGAACAACCAGATGGCAGCGGGAACTGGAACAGGTGTCATTGTGTTAATGCCTGCTAATAGTGTAGGCGCTGCAGAGGCGCCGCCAATTTCCAGTCTAAAGTTATTGAACAGGCTTTGATCGCTAAGACCAAGAGTGTCGAGATCGATATAACTAACAAGTATAGGGCTGTCATCTTCAGGAAAGTTGAAACCCGTCCAGTCTCCCCAGGTTGTATTATCCGAGGGATCGATAGAAACTTCAAAATAAATTGAAGCGCCGGAAATTAAAGAGCCATTATCATCAAGCAAAGACAGGTTACCAGAATGAGTGCCGGCACCCGCAAAAAAAATGGCTAAATCATTTCCACTTCCGTTGTAAATACTCGTATTTGAGAATGAAAGATCGATATATGCATTTGTATCATCACTAAATACATATGAGCCTGAATTGCCATCTGTTAGTGTAGGGCCGGGTGATGCACCATCAAATGCGATATCCCAGTTATAAAAATATCCAGATGAGCCAAGATAATTATCTGCATAGTCAGCAACTTCAACTCCGGTAATTAATGCTGCGTACGTTGGTAGTGAGATAACGCTTATAAACGCAGTAAGTAAAATTTTATTTATAATTTTCATTTCATGTAACTCCAAAAATCCCAATTAATTCCTGTTTGTAATCATCGTCTTCTTGATCTTGGGTCTGTAGTACCAGGTGTAGCTGATGCAACAGGTGGTGGTGGCGGTGTACGATCAACGACTGGTCCAGCAGGTGTGTCATCAACGACTGGTCCAGCCGGCGTATTATCAACAACCGACCTTGAAAATGCAGAATGTTCATTGGGTCTAAAATTAATAGCTGGAACATTAACTGCAGCAACTTTTACAGCAACAGGAGCTGGCCCCGCGGCTGGCTTGATGCCATTGCCCCAGTCACCCCAGCCAAATACTGAGTTTTGATTAGCAGCTACAGGTTGTTGAGGTTTTGCAGTTTCAGTTATTGCTTCTGAGTTTTCAGCCACATCAGTATTAACTACTGTTTCTTTAGTCGCGAGGTGGTCATCAGAACCTCTGGTTTTTGTTGCAACTATGGCAATTTGTGTTTCTAGCTGAGTCAGGGCTGAATCAATTTCAGTTTCCTGTTTTTCTAAATTTGCGATTTTTTCCTGAATCAGTTTTATCTCTTTACTGATGCGTAGCTTTTCCTGTTCTTCAAGATCAGCTATTTTTTGATCGATAGCAAGAATATCGTCAGTAATGCGCATTTTTTCAGATGCGCCCTCAGTAATAGTGGATACAGTAGATTCATTCTGGTCTTTTGGCTGAGAACTATTTTGCTGGGCATTAGGTGAATTGTTGCAGCCCATCGCAATAAATAAAATAGTAAACAGCGCTAACTGTTGTTTCATGTATTTTCTCATTTGTATTACCCTGTACATTTAGTATTATCAGCAAATACCAGGCCAATAATAATTATAAATAATTAATTCAATGGTTTACGGATACCTAATTGTCTGAAAGTAGATTATATTGAATTAATATAAATTTAACTTAGATAGATTGTAAGGTTTACTGGAATACTTTGAATCCCTCGTTTGTGTAAGTAAAGCTTACTCGAAATAGGGATTATAATGAACTGCTAATATAAAGTTAAGATGAATCAAAGGCTTATGAAGGAAGGCAGGCAGGGGAAGTTATTGTGAGCTGGTTATCATGAATAGATATCTGGTGTAAAAAAAACCGACAAATATTGGTAGGATGCCGGTTTTTTTTACAGTTTTGGATGAGTTATTAAGCTAGAAGCTGCGACTCATATTGATCTCAATGATTGTTCTATCATAATTATAATCAATGAGATTTGAGTCATTTTCAGTATAAGAGGCCTGTGCGTTAAGACTCCAGGCTTTCAGGCTACCGTTTGTGAAGCGATGGCTTACGCCCAGTGTAGCTTTTGCTTCTGTTTCATCTCTAATTACAGTGCTACCACTGCCAGTAACGTTATTTTCTGAGTTTTTATATTCATAATCCCTGGAGCTAAGGTTTAGGTAGGTTTTGCCCTGTTCCCAGGGTTGAAGATAGCCGCTCAGGTAGACTTCAAGGCCGTTAGCGTTTAAATGGCCATCTTCTGCACCATTGGAGTGGTAACGGACGCCACCATCTATGCCAATCGTTTTAGAGTTAAAAATCTTAGATATATTCATGCCATATAACTTGGATATGCCCTCTAGACCTGATTCTGAAGCATTAGAAAATTCACGAACCACCGTAGTATTTTCAATAGAAATACTGAGATCCTTATCGAAAATAAGTGTGAACCTTGGGTTTAATGAGAGGTAGTCAGCATAGGGGTTAGCATCAAAGTAAATTTTATCAAGTTTAAAATTAAGTTCAGCTGACCAGTTATTACTGGATAGAAGCTGTGGGCCTGTTTTGAGGCTAAGTACATGCAGGTTATAGTCATTTTCATCGCCTGTATGCATTTTACTATAAGCTGTTAAAGAGCTGTTCCATCTGAAATCAATGGGCTGGTTATCGAAAATTAATGGTTTAGATGCTTTTGATCTATGACTGTAGTTAAGCAGTAATGCGCTACCAGTAGCATCTATCTCTGTGCTTCCCGATGTAAGAAGAATGTCGGAAGGAGCAATATTAACGTTAGAGTCTGTAAAGATGCCTGCAGATATATAAAAAGAACCGAAAGCCCGTTGTTTAGCTATTTTTTCGTCTGCACCTAGTTGAGCCAGGTAGGCAGTAATAGTAAGTCTTACATTATCAGGTGTATCAGGATCATTAAGTACTCGATATAACTGATCTCGGGCATCTTCATAGCGACGTAACATCTGATATGCAACAGCTAGTTCAAGTCGAACTCTGTTCAGGCCTGGCTGCTGATTAAGTAATGTTTCAAAAGTCTGTATGGAATTTATAATATCGCCGCTATTTCGCAATTCCATTGCCTCATTGAAAAGCTGTTCAGCATCAAGGCTATCTACTGCATGGACTGGAAATGAAAAGCCGATAAATACACAAGTAAAAAAGCCTGTAAGAGTAAGTTTTGTCATTTTGTGCCTCATCAATGGGTACCCAATATTCCTGGTTGTTGCAAAAAGTTAAATATTGACTCTATTATCTGATTTTATCAAGCAGATAATGAAGCAAGATGCCTGACAGTGAGTGACAACTGGTGTTGTGCGTGATTAATTTTTTGTTAGTGACTCAATTAGATACTGTAAGATATGATAATTGATTAGATTTCAGGGCAGGTTAAAATTGATAAGAAGTGCTTTATATATAGTATTTATAATCTTCAGCATTTTGCAGAATATGGCATGGGCGGGATTATTCGGTTATAAAGAAAATGCCAGGTCAAATTTAGATATATTTCCACAATGGTTATCTGTTCTGGAAAGGCATGTAAGGGAAAATGTACCAGAAGGGGATTGCTCGACGAAGGTAATGGATAAATGTCATTTGGAAAACTGGCATAAGTTTTTAAATAAAATTCAAGGACTAGCCAAATTTGATCAGATAAGAAAAGTTAATGAATTTGCGAATGAGCAAAAATATATTCTCGATATAGAGAACTATGGTCTAGAGGATTACTGGGCTACGCCAAAGCAGTTCTTGTATAATAATGGTGATTGTGAAGATTATGCAATCACTAAAATGATGTCGTTAAACGCATTAGGTTTTAGTTCATCAGAGATGAAACTGGTTGTTTTGCAGGATACTAATCTGAGAATACCACATGCCGTTCTAGCGGTAGATTATCAGGGCGATACACTGATAATGGATAATCAAATAGGCGAGGTAATCTCACATCGTCATATTGTGCATTATGTCCCTATCTATTCCGTAAATCAGACAAGTTGGTGGATGTACTTACCGGACTCAATGAAATGAATATATATAAAAAATATCCAGTTCAAGCAGGTATAGGAATGCTGATTTTGTTTTTTACAGCATCATTTATACTTATTTCAAGTTATATAGGGCAAGAGCGTCAGCGTGACCTAAATAGTTGGCAGTCAAAATTAAGTATTATGGCTGATATTAATGAGACTGTTCTCGAAGAGTATTTGATGACTCAAAGTGAAAAAATAAAAAAAATAACTGAGAACTCTTCATTGAAATTGTTTTTAACAGAAAATTACTTAAATAAGGATAAAAAAGATGAGGTGTTTCGTGCGCAATATGCGCACATAAGAAATCTAATGCATTTGGTAGCAAGGGATTATGGATTTAGTGGTGAGGATAATAATTCTGCGAATACTGAAAATGATGAAAAAATAAACAAGGGTCTGGCGCTGATTGATTCTGAAGGAAAGAAATTAATGGCAACTAAAGGCTTCCTGAAAGATGATGTTCATTATCAGAAGACTTTAAATAATGTTTTGAGTGGATCTGATGTTCAGATCATAGATTTTATAAAACTACCTGATGGGCAGGCTTTATTTGGTTATGTGGCGCCTGTTTATAAAATTCACGGTGCAGAGTTAAAAAAACCCGTAGGTGCATTAATTATACTGTTTGATGCAAAAGATACTATATATAAAGCGATTGAGAGTTTTCATGTTGATTATCAGTCAGACGAAACAGTTTTGTTAAGTCAGGGTGAGAATAGTGTAATTTATCTAAGTCCACTAAAAGAAGGTTATGGTCTATTTCATCAGCGGTCATTTGATAGTGATGACCTTGCTTCAGTATTTACCGTAAATAATCCGGGAGGTTTCGCAATAAAAAAGGATTATAGAGGCATGGATGTTTTAGTGTTAGGAAGACGAATTAGAGGAACTGACTGGTTTTTGATGCAGAAAATTGATGCAGATGAAGCGTTGAAAGAATCTGATGCGCACCAGCAATTTCTGATCATTACGATGACACTTGCATTGATGTTGATTTCAGTAATGTTTGTTGCAGTCTGGAGGCATAGTACTAGTAGGCGATTACAAAAGTTGACAAATGATCTGGAATCACGAACAGCATTACTTGATGCTGTTTCAGATAATATTAATGAACATATATTTCTACTGGATCAAAATGAAAATTTTATTTTCGCAAATATGTCTTTAGCTAAATGTGTTAATGTATTGCCTGTCGATATACGTGGGAAATCAGTGGCAAGCGTATTAGGTGTTGAGGTTGCAAATATCTTAAAAAATGTATCTTGTGAAGGTAGTAAGTCAAATACTGCCAAGTGCATGATTGCAATACCGATAGGGCACTCTGAAAATATATATCATGTCTCAACTGTTACATTAATGAGTGGAGACTATAAGGATACAAGATTATTTGTTTTGCATGACCTGACGGCTCTGAAAGCTGAACAGGAAAAAAGAGACAGGTTATCAAGAGGTATAATATCTACTTTGGTAAAAGCAGTAGATCTGCATGATCCATTTTGTGTGGATCATTCAACTAGAACTCGAGATGTGGCTATGTCAATTGCGGGTGAGATGCGACTGGCTGAAAATAGTTGTGATGCACTGGAGATGGCTTCATTACTGGCTAATATTGGAAAATTATTCGTGCCAAAAGAAATACTCACAAAAATGGAAAGACTATCTGAAGAAGAGGATGCGCAGCTCAAAAAGAATATTGACTATGCAGTAGATATCTTAAGAAAGCTCGAATTTGATGGCCCAGTTGTAAAAATAATTTCACAAAAAAATGAATGTCTGGATGGAAGTGGCTATCCAGAAGGATTGACTGGTGATGATATTTTAATTGAATCAAGAATATTATCAGTAGCAAATGCTTTTGTTGCAATGGCCAGTTCTCGTGCATATAGAAAGGGACGTCAAATAAATGAGGTGGTGGATATACTGCTTGAGCAAGCAGATAGCCATTATGACAGAAAAGTGATTGCTGCCTTATTTCATATTGCAGAGAATAAAACTGACTGGAAAAAATGGAAAGATGTTAGTAATTAAAGTTTATAAGTATATTCTGAATTGCCATTATGGGTATTATGCATATCGTAAAAAATAGATTAGAATCGGCCCATCACAACTAGAAGTTAATAAGAATAATAAAGAATTAAGTTGTTGATCTTCAAGGTAATCACAGCTAAATAGCAACAGTTTCTGGAGTTATAAATAAGTCATGTATGAAACATTTTACGGCTTGAAGGAAAAGCCATTTTCAATGATACCCGATCCCGAGTATTTATTTCTTAGTCCTAAGCATCAAAGAGCGTTAACACTGCTTGAATATGGAATGATGAATCAGGCCGGTTTTAGTGTCATTTGTGGCGATACAGGCGCGGGTAAAACAACTCTAATTCGTCGCTTATTAAATGAGCTTGGCGATGATACGACTGTGGGTTTGATTACTAATACACATCAGTCTTTTGGCGAATTACTGAACTGGGTTTTAATGGCTTTTGGTATTGATTCAGAAGAAAAAAGTAAAGCTCAGATGCACCAGATCTTTGTTACTTTCCTGGTCGAGCAATATGCTCAAAATAAACATACAGTTCTAATTGTAGATGAAGCTCAAAATATGAGTGCTGATACTCTAGAAGAGCTGCGTATGTTATCCAATATCAATGCTGATAAAGATCAGGTGTTACAGGTAGTGCTGGCGGGTCAACCAGCATTGAGAGAGACATTACGCAAACCAGAATTAATGCAATTTGCACAACGAATTGCTGTTGATTACTATCTCGAGGCTTTGAATAAAGAAGAAACCTCAACATACATAAAACATAGACTTAAAATTGCGGGTGCAGAAAAGAATATTTTTACTGAAGATGCATGTGCGGCTATATATCAATATAGTGGGGGTACGCCCCGGCTAATTAATTTATTGTCTGATACGTCATTAGTATATGGATTTGCAGAGCAGAAGCAGACTGTAGATGCAGATATTGTTAATGATGTAGTGCGTGAGCAGCATAGTCATAGTGTGGTTCCGACATATAGAAAGAAGCAATCAATAAATGAAAATACCGAGAATGTAGAGCTAAAAGAACAACCATATAAAGTAGAAAGTCAGAATAATACAGATAGTACAGCTGATAAAGTAAGTAAAATTGAAGAAGTCGTTAGCAGGCAATATCATGAGTCGATAAATTCGAATAACGAAATAAAGACGGAAGATAATTATCAGGAAACTATTGATGATGAAAGAGAAACAAATGATCATCAAAGAACTGAAAATCATTTGGAAGCAACAGAAATAAAAGTATCAGAAGATGAAATAAATAGTGAAGAAGGTGGAGGTAAGAACGACCTGGAAGAAGTCGATCTGGATAGTAAAGAACAGGAAGACCGAATTGAAAAAGATAATAATATAAATTACTACAATGATTCAGGTTCCAGGGCCAATAGGAGAAGAGATGATTTATATCCAGTTATTCAGGTTGAGGAGAAATCTAAACCAAATATAAATGGCCTGATAGTTGGTTTTTCAGGAGGCATGTTCCTGGCATCTATATTACTGGTGGCCTTTGTTTTTATGTATGGAGTAAATACCGATGTAAAATCAATTGAAGCAGCTAATAAGATTGTTCAGGATGATTTAATAGAAAGTAGCCGGCAAGAGGTCGAGGTAGACCAGTTGAGAATCATTCGGAAGGAGCGAGATGCAGCTTTAGCTGTCAGCAAAGCTCTTGAGAGAGAAAGAGATGCGGCATTGGCAGCGGCCAAGGCGCAAGAAGAAATGCGTGCAGCTGAAATGCGTGCAGCTGAAATAATTGCAGAACAGGAAAGGAAAGCCGCTAAGGAAGTAAGGCGAGCGAAAGAGAGAGCAAGACAGGCTGAGCTAGATGCTATTAAATCAAAGGAAAGAGAAAGATTGGCAATGGAAAAAGTAGAGCTAGAAAGATTAAAAGCGGAAAAGATTAAATTAGAAAAAGAAATGAGTAGAATTGAAGCAGAAAAAAAGAATAATCCTGTTGTCGCACCAGTCGTTGTAAGGCCCGTCGAAGAAAGCAGTGTCGATACTGCAAATCAATTATCGGGTCAGGTCACGATTAAGGAAGATATTGAAGACAAGCCGAAAGAAAGTGGAAGTAAATTTATTAGAAACCCATGTGATAGCCCATCGGCCAAATTTTTATCAACATGCAAAAAATAATACGCAATCAAATGTAATAATGTCGTCCTAATTATATGTATTCAGTCAAGGAAGGGTGGAATTTATGAGTGCAAGGTATAGTCTGCTAGTGCTGGTTATTGTTACCATTTTGCTTGTTTTAACCAGAGTATTTTCAGTGGATAATAATTCTGGATCATTATACATAGATAAGATAAATACTGTTACACAATAAGTATCTGTGCAATCTAAATTCAATATTAGTCCAGTCCTGGCTTAGTTATCTTGGTGAATTGACCGAAAGTTTTTGATCTCAAAGATTTAAAAAATGATATTTAGTAGGTGGAGCTAGATGAAAAATACTAATAACAATAATAAAAGACTTGCCCATTGGCGTAGAACAAAGATCATAGCAACTCTTGGCCCTTCTTCTGATTCACCAGAGATAATTACAAAATTAGTAAATGCAGGCGTAAATATTTTTAGATTGAACATGTCACATGGCAGTAATGATGACCGCCTGATTCTGGTTGATAATATAAAAAAAGTCACTAAGCGATTGAATAAGCAGGTAGCAGTCCTGGTGGATTTGTGTGGCCCTAAAATTCGAATTGGTAAACTTGTTAACGGGAAAATTAATTTAAAAGAGAAAGATGTAGTAACAATTACATGCGGAATGGCTGGGGCAACTAATGATAAAATACCATCTCAGTACAAGGGCCTGTATAAAGATGTTAAAAAAGGTGATCGAATATTTCTGGATGATGGAAAGTTAGAGCTTGTCGTTAGATCTATTAATAAGAAAGATGTTATTTGCAAAGTGAAGTATGGAGGTGAGCTGAGTGATAATAAGGGAATGAACCTGCCGGATACTGAAATAACCGCTGCAAGCTATACAGAGAAAGACAGGAAGGATACTGAATTTGCAATAAGTATAAACGCTGATTTTATTGCCCTTAGTTTCGTAAAAGACAAGAAAGATATATTGAAGTTAAAAAAATATTTAAGGTCGAGAAATAATGAAATACCGGTCGTTGCAAAAATTGAGAGAAAAGAGGCGATCAATAATATTGAAGAAATAATTAATGAATCTTATGGTTTAATGGTTGCTAGAGGAGATCTTGGGATTGAGCTTCCGGCTCAGGAAGTTCCATTAATACAAAGAGATTTAATAAGACTTTCCAGAAAACATAATCGACCGGTTATTGTTGCAACTCAAATGTTAGAGTCGATGATAAGTAATTCACAGCCGACACGTGCGGAAGTTGGTGATGTAGCAAATGCAGCATTATCTAGTGTGGATGCAGTAATGTTATCTGCTGAGACAGCGAGTGGAAAATTCCCGCTTAAATCCGTGGAAATGATGGACAGTATACTTAGAGAAATTGAGGCATATCAGATAAAACATAATTGTTTTTCAGATTCTAATGATTTGAAAGAGGTCGATAGAATGACCTCAGAGAGAGAGGCGTTTTCATATGCCGTAACGTCATTAACTCAAAGTTTGGAGTTAGAGGCAATTATTGTTCCAACCAGAAGTGGAACAACAGCTGTTGCATTAGCATCTGATCGCCCAGTATCACCATTGGTAGCAGTATGTCCAGATAACAATATTTGTAGACGATTGATGTTGCACTGGGGGGTGATGAGCTTTAATTTGGAGGAAAGTATGACGCATAGCTGGAAACAGATGAGTAAAGATATAACAAAAAAATGCCTGAGGGGTGATAAGGGTAAGCGTATTTTGTTTGTATCTGGATTTAATGACATTGTGGAGTTGAATGAGCCTGTAATAAAGTTAGTCAGTTTGTAGTTACAATAAATCGGGTATATATTTATATATAAAAAAGGTGAATTGTGTGGTTAGGGTATTAATAATAGCCGGAATATTAATCGCTATAGTGATCTTGGTTAATTACTATAAACGTTCTAGTGTTACTAATAAGAAAAATATTATTAAGTATTCATTATTTGCTGCAGTATGCGCAGCGTTGATTGCCCTGGTAGCTACTGGCCGCTTGAACTGGCTGGTGGCAATTGCAGGTACGATGGTTCCGCTAATACCAAAAGTAATTAAGTGGATGGTTAAATATATTTCACCATTGCTTTATTTGGTTAATAAATTTAAATCACAAAAAAGTAATAAGTCATCAAAATCAGTTCATGGGCAGCAGTCTCAGGTAGAGTCCATGTATCTGGTTATGACCCTGGACCATGATACTGGTCGAATGGAAGGCCGAATTATAAAGGGTGAATTTCTGGGTAGAAGCTTAAGTGATATGACTAAGGATGAGTTAAGAAAACTTATGCGTGATTGTGACGATGACGAAACAATATCATTATTGATGGCATATATGGATCGGTATAATAGACGAGAACATGCACATGATAATGAAAGACATAATACTGGTAAAGTAGAAGAGCCGGCATTTATGAGCATACATGAGGCTCGAAAGATATTAGGTGTAGAAGAGAATGCGAGTAAAGATGAGGTGATTAATGCGCATCGTAATTTAATGCAAAAGATGCACCCTGATCGAGGTGGCTCTGAGTATCTGGCGGTAAAAATTAACCGCGCTAAGGATATTTTGCTGACGGAGCTGTGATCACATAAAATTAGTAATGTATATTATTTTAATGTCGCGCCACTTAAGAGTTGATCAAATGGTGAGCTTGGTCCAATTTCTATTATGATTTTTTCATCTAGAGGGATTTCATTATTTATAATGTGAGGTTGTAGTTGCTCTGATATTTGTAGAATTGTATTCATGCCCTGTAGAGTCTGTTCATTGGTTTGAGTATTTATATTAATGCTAAGACTTTCAATATGGTCATTGAATAGTTTAATTCTATTTTCAAGTGACTCATTTTGAAATGAATCAGTAAAGCTTAAGTGCAGTTCACGTGTTTGTGACTCTGAGTTATCGACTACACTAACAGAAAATGGAGCGTCTATCTGCATGACAAAGTGACCTGAATAAATTAAATAATATGATTATTTTGAAGCTGATAGGCCACAATGTAAAGATTTAAATTATTTTTTTCTTTCCATCATTAGATGCTCATATGCAGCACGAATTTCACCTGTTTTTTCAGTGGCAATTTTTATCATTTCTTCAGGGAGCCCTTTGGATACTAATTTATCAGGATGGTGCTGACTGATTAGTCGACGATAAGCAGTTTTAATTTGTTTCACACTAGATGAAGTTGAGCAGCCAAGTATTGCATAGGCGGCATTAGTATCTAGTTTAGGTGATTGAGTAGATCGGGAGCTTTTGTTTGCATTTGTCTGACACCTGGATAGCAGGTTTTCGAATTGTGGCGTCGAGAATCCAAGAATAGAGGCTGCGTCACGTAGGATATTTAATTCTGAAGAGTGAAGGTGGCCATCCGCATAAGCTGTGGAAATTAATATTTCAAGAAACATCTGTAATAAAGTTGTTTTTCGATGGCATACCAGGCGAAATTGCTTGAGCATTTCCGTGTATTGAAATGAGTCCTGTTTGCCTTGATTAAAAAGAGTAATTGCGATTTTTCGCTGATTATCATCGAGATTCATTTGGTCAAAAAGAGATTCGGCCATTGAAATTTCTGAATTAGAAACCTGGCCATCAGCTTTAGCTATATGTCCCATAAGTGAGAATAAACAGGTAAAGAAGGCAGTTTGTGTTGTTTCTATAGCGTCAAGGCCCGGTTGATCCAGGCTGCTGATGCCTTTGTCGAATTGATGCCCTATAGAAGCACCAAGAATAGCCCCAATCGGACCACCCAGCATAAAACCAAACCCACTTCCAATAAGTTTTCCCCACCACGACATGATAAGCCCCTTAATAAATAATGAATGCTATTTTAAATGAAATAAGAAGAAAAGTGGGCGTTATTAAAATATAAGATCTTTTTGTATAGCTTCATCGAGATGCTGGTCAGTCAGTTTGGCACCATTAATTGCATTCAAAAGTAATTGATTTTGTTTGGCTGCAGATGTATTAAGTTCCTTTCTGACTCGATCATAATGAAAATTTATTGCACTGCATAATTGTTGATATAAATTAAGGCTTATAGTCATCGGGTATTCATTATCCGGGTGTCTTATATATTGTAAGGTAGAAAATATTTCATTTTTTGATTTTTCGTTGTATATGCTGGATGGCTCAGGGCGTATTAATCTCGCATAAGTTTGAATAGCCTCGATAAGGATGTTTCTAATGCTTAATGAGCAATGCAATTCTAACTGGATATTGTTAGACACTATGACTGCCTCAGTATGGAGGGACAGTTATTTTTTTATTAATAGTCATGGTTTTATTTAACTCGTATTTAGAAATATTGCCTGTGCATTCAGCTAATTAAAATGTGGTGGGCATCAAAGTAAGTGATTTTTTGACGAGTAAAATCTTTTGATAAGACAGCTGATACATAGAATTTATGTATCAGTGAATAAATGGTTAATTAAATTGCAGTAATAAATATGGAAAGCGAGATGACCGTCACATAATATGCGGTTTATATTAATCAGAGATTAATTAGTTACTCGGGTTTGTTGAAATCAATTTCACCAGTCCGAGTGAGCTGCTTGACATTTAATGTTGGTTCATCAGGAAATAGCTCTCTTAAATCATCCATCGTAAGAGATTCGCCCTTGGATTCAAATCTGTTCCAGATGGCATCCCAGCGTGAATCATCAAAGTAAAAACCAGTAGGTAAAATACATACTGGTTTATTGTTGTAGTCAGTAATAACCTTGGGTTCTATAAGTTTTCCGGCCATGAAGCGATCAACATTGTTATAAAAGCTAATTGTAATCAGTTAATCCTGCCACCACAAGCTTAAGGATGGAAGATATGAAATAAGCATTAGCCAGAAAATCATAATGATTAAAAAAGGCAGCGTAGACCTGACTATTTCAAATATGGATATTGAAAATCGCTGACAAGCTATAAAGAGATTAATTCCAACGGGAGGCGTTAAATAGCCAATTTCAAGATTGGCTAAAAATATAATACCAAGATGTACAGGGTCAATATTGAATTGTCTGGCCAGAGGGAATACGAGTGGTGCAACAACTATAATAGCAGAAAAGATATCCATGATTGAACCAACAGCTAGAAGGAATATATTTAAAAGTATAAGAAAATGAAGTTGGCTGGTAATGTTATCAGTAACTAATTGTAAGAGTCTCATGGGCAGCTGACTATCAATAAGTAGATTAGTAAGCCCCATGGCAACACCCAGAATAATTAGAATGCTGCCAACGAGGGTTGACGTATCAATTAAGATTGTCGGCAAATCCTTTTTTATATTCAGTTCTTTATAAATTATTATTTCAATAAATAATGAAAGAATTGCAGTAATTGCAGCTGCTTCTGTAATGGTTAGAATCCCGCCAAAAATCCCGACAATGATAATAATAGGCAATAATAGATCCCAGTAACTTGCTTTAATAGCGTTGCCTAGATTGGAAATGGAAAACTCATGTGATTTTATTTGCCATTCAGAAGCAGATTTGTAACTGTAGAGGGAAAGCAGTATTAATAATATTAGGCTGGGTACGAGACCTGCAAGAAATAATTCGTCTATAGAAACGCCAGAAATAATCCCATAGAGAATAACTGCAAGACTAGGTGGGAATAGCAGGCCTAATGAGCCGGATGATGTTAATAGCCCGGTGGTAAATGAATCGCGATAGTTTGCCTGTTTGAAGAGAGGGTATAGTAGTCCGCCAAGTGCAATAATAGTGACACCCGAAGCACCAGTTAATGCTGTAAAGAAAGCGCATGAAACAATAGTTACTATCGCAAGACCACCCGGCATCCAGCCAAATAATGCATCGAATAATTTAATTAAGCGTTGTGGGGCCCCTCCTGCGGCCATAGTCATGCCCGCCAGAGTGAATAGAGGGATTGCAATTAAATTTGGCTGATTCGCCAGTCGGTACATTTCAATAATTAAAATAACAGGATCTAAATCAGAAGCATAACTGCTGTATAGCCCTGCTGAGGCGAGAATGGCAAATAAAGGCATGCCTAGAATAGCGAGAACAATTAATAAAATAATAAATATCATTGTTTGTCAGAACTAATGAGTGATTCATCAAAGCCGGTAATGCTTAATAGAATAAAATGCAGGCCAAGAATGAAGAAACCAAAAGGTAGTGCAAGTGCTAGATAAGTTGAAATTAGTTCATTTTCTGGTGCGTAATTGAATTCATCAAGCCAGAAAGCTGCTGAATGCCAGCAAAAAATAATACAGATACATGCAGTTAGAATAAGTATCAGAGATGTAAAACTAGATTTATTATTCGGAGATATAAGGGTAGGTAATATATCGATCTTAATATGTTTGTTTTGTTCAGATATTAAAGCGGCTCCCATAAAAAGTATGAAGAGAATGAGATGTCTTGAAATGATGTCAATTAATGGGAAGCCATAATCAAATATATTTCTGGCAATAAGCTGAATAATAACAAGTAAAAGCAAAGTTATAAGGCTAGCTGAGGCAAGAAGTTTTTCAGTCGTTATAAGTGTTTTTTTAAGATATAACGAAAGTGTTTGAAAAGTTTTCATCAGATGATAATTTATTTAGATTTAATTTCTAATAGAATTTGACGTGCTTTATGAAAATGCATATCAGGTATATAGTTTGACTTAGAGAGAATTTCAGCAGCCTTGTCACGCAGTATAAGCATTTCCTTTTCTTCTTTTTCATCCCAGTTCCAGACAAATTTAATACCACTTTGTTTAAGTAATTCAATACTTTTCTGGTTGTCATTTCTGGATATAGTATTGATTCTTTTGCTAATAGCATGACCGGATGTTTTAAGTAGTTGTTTAAGGTCGTCTGGAAGTTTATTAAAAAATCGATTGGATACAACAAGGCCGCCTATAGCATTGGTGAAATGTATATTAGATGCATATTTTAATTTAGTATGCCATTGCATAGCCAGTGCACCAAAAGGCGAGTTGAAAACGGTGTCAATACTACCGTGAGAGCTTGTTAGCTGGGTGTAAACATCAATTATTGAAAGTGGAATATGAGATATACCTGCAGCAGTAGAAAAAGCTTCACCAAGAGGGTCGCCTTGCCACATCCATATACGTGTCGATTTTAATTCATCAAGTGAGCGAATCGGTTTTTTTGAGAAAAAATGAATAAAGCCTACTTCAGGCCAGCCAAGTAGCTCGTAGCCGTTATTTCTAAATCCTTCTTCAATTTCAGGCATTAACCTGTCGCGAACATAATCAGACTCATCAGTGTTTTTGAATAAAAAAGGCATTTCAAGAACACGAGCGGGTGAATATATTCGGCCAATGCCATATCCAGTAAAGAAGGCGCCATGAAGTTGCTGGCTTCTAATCTTTCTAAGAACGTCAGGTTCATCGCCCATTACGCCGCCTGGGTATATCTTAAATTTTAATCTACCCAGACTTTTCGATTCCACATCCTTTGCCCATGTCTCGATTTCATTCATCCAGGCGGTATCTGAGGGTACCAGGGTAGCGAATTTCAGTGTGTATACCTCGTTAGCAATCGAAGAGGCAGGTAAAGATAAAAATAAAATAAACAGAAATCTAGTTAAAACCATTGGTCGTCCATTGTTAAAAATAATCTGGCTTTCTTTTTCGCGATCATTGTGATTAAAGATTGTTCAGGGTAAATATCATCAGGAGTCGATAAAATATTATTGAGTCTAGTGTGAAATGATTTTATATCGAATTTCTGGCGATCCAGGTATTGAGCTTGTAGTAAGTCGACAAGAAGTAATTTGTCATTATTTAGTTTGCGCGCACGGTCAAAATATATAGCTGATTTATCATAGTCACCCCCCAGCATAGGCGGCTTGCTACCATAATAAACTGCAAAGAATAGATTCGCGCTCCCCATAAAGAAAGATTCATCAAGTTCAATAGCACGTTGCATTAACATTACTGCTTTGGGCATTTGTGCAAGACTTTTGGCGCTATTACGATTCATATCTATCCATTTTGCCCAGCATGAAGCAGTCCAGAACAGTGCCGGTACGGCATTTTTTCCAAGCTTGTTGACTGATTGCTGTAACGAGTCCAGGGTGCCATTAAAATGTTGAGCAGTAATACCAAATTCACTAAGAGCCCGAGCGCCATGATTGAAACCACGAAAATAAAGTTTCGATGCTCTCGCTCTATCCGTATCTTCAATGAATCCGTAAACGTAGCCATAATATGCCTGAGCTGCATAGAGACGTAAGCTCATATTGTCAGGATCATTAATTAACATGCCTTCCATGAGTTCAATATTAGGTGGCATAGCTGCTTCAGCCAGTAACAGGTCGGATTCACGATTGAGAGCCGATATACCACCTTCAATCATTGGCATAGATGCCCGAACGGTGAGTTTGGCAAATGAGCAGCCTGATAATATAGGGCTTGCCAGGATTAAAAAAATCAGATGAGCTAGGTGCTTATTCATTTATTTGTATTCTTATCATTAATCGCTAGATAAGAAAATAACATAAATCTGTAGATATATGTAATAGGGATAGACTATGGGTAATTGAGTTTGAAGCTAAAAGGCTTATTAGTGATAAGTAATATTGATAGCAACTAGTTACTGGCTATCTGTATACTTTCCCAGTCATCATCAGCAATTTCAAAAATATGCTTATCAATGATCGCCGGATCATATTTAACAGCACCTAATAAAGCGTAATAGGGGTGGGGTTTGTTGGTTTTTTTATAGTAACGATAAGCAAGAAAATAACCCTCTGCAATATTATGTTTGTCTTGCGCGGTTAAGCTATCAGGGTGCCCATGTAGTGTTGGTAGTGTTATGGTTTTACCAGTAATTAACCTGTCCGGATTGCTTATTGTATATTGGTTTGCCTGATATATATGAGGCCAGTAAAAAGGGTTTATATAATTCTTTTTTGATAGCCGCCACAGGCTATTGCCATCAATGAGCTTATATTTTCGAGAAGCAAAAAAAATATCTTTATTAGCATTGTTGTTTTGTAAGTCAGTTACTGCTGTTGCTTCAATGGGGCTCTGCAAAGAATTATTGATTACAGTAGAAGGAACTTTATCAGTTGAGCTATGAATAATATCTTTAGTAAGTGGTTTAGATACTGTTGATTCAAGGTCAGGAGATTTTAAACTTGCTGAGTTATCGGCCTGGGCGACAGTCATTGATTTATCAGTGTTCATCGGGATTATAAAATAGGCTATTGAGCAGATTAAAATAAATCCAGCCGCCATAGCCTTATATGAAATCTGAGTCGAACTATTTTCAGTGGATTCGGTTGGGATTATTTTTTTTAGATAGGGCTCTCTGTCAATTTCTGGTATTGGTTTGGGCGTCGAAGCTGTCTGTACAGGTTTTATATCAGCTATAATTTCAGAAGTTATGGATATTGCTTCATTAGTGATTAGTGGTTGAGCTAATGTATTATCAGATAAAGCAATCTTTTCCTTTAGGGCTTTTGCGGCGGTAAAGTTGATCCTTGGTTGAGCCGGTATAATTAAGGACTCACCAGTTTGAGGATTAATTCCATTTCGTTGCGCAGACCATTTTATTTTAAAACTTCCAAATTGGTGAAGACGGACATGACCATCTTCTAATAACCCTTTACGAATAGCATTGAACAGTTCGATAGAAAATTCGCGAATTAAAGCCTTACTATGTTTCGAGTCACTGGCCATTTCATTGCGAATAGCACCTTCATGAATAGCTTTAGTCATTCAGGCCTCCACGATTTGATGAAATCCTTGAATTTAGGTGAGGCTCTGAAAAATATATTTTTCCTATTTGAGCTAGAGCCTGGTTGACGAAGACCGAAGGTGCCAAAGCCTCTTATAATGATATTCTTATCTTCTGAAAGGTGCCTGGAAATAATATTAAGTTCATTATAAAGAAGAAGGCGAGCGTCTTTCTGGGTAATCCCGAGACGTTTAGCCAGATGTTTAATAAGGTCACTTGTTGTCATATATTGAATATAGACGCTGATATGAGATCCGGCAAAACAGTTCGTCGGCAAATCATTGATTTTTGGACGAAATACAGTCAAAAGAGCCAAACATGACTGGTATAATGCGATTTTTTAGCAAGTACAGAAAGATATGCCTGTTGGTCAATTATTATCAATCGTAGAAATGGGTGGGTATCCTGATTTTAAGAACCTTTATAAAAGTAGGGGTTTTCAGTCAGATACAGCCAGTAGTATGCGAAAAGCAATTAAGATACTTAAAAAAAACAGGCCCGATATAATAGTCGCTGAATTTAATTTTCAGTCAGATTTCAGAGATCGCACCAGCAGTCTGGAATCACTTATGGCAACTATTCAGGGGTATCCTGAAACACGGGTGATTGTCTTTTATGAGCAGGAGCAACGAGTGCAACTTGATCGTTTATTATCGGTTTTCGATATTTATCAGATCATTCCGTTTCCTGTAGATGAAGGTTTATTAGCCGAGACAATTGAAAGTATTAGACAGGAGATCCAGTCAGCATGAAATTTAGTGATGCGCCCGGGATGCGTGAAAGACAGTTAATTCGCAGATATAGAAATCCTTTATTTAAAATGAATGAAGTCACACTGATTGATCTGCACAATGCTCAGCAGGAAGATGCTAAAGAGGTTGAAGAGTTTATGAAGCAGTTTCGGGTTCTGGTTCAGAAGGCTGTTGACCTGGATGAGAATGCAGATCCGGATGTGATTTTAAAACTGAAAGAACAACTGGATCAAAGTTATGAAAAATGCGCAGGCCTCGCAGGTGATCAGTCTGAAATTAAAGAAATGTCGAATCGCCTGGTAAAGGCCATCATGCAGGTTATCTGGAAGGGGATCGGCAATGACCAGATGGCCAGATCTAAACTGGAAATGGAAGAGCAGGCAAGGAGCAGTCATTATGCACTGCTTGAGTATAAAATAATATCGGACATTATTCGTCCTGATTCTATTATTGAAGAAAGTGACCTGGTCGCCACATTGATGAGTGAACAAATAGAAGCCCTGGAAGTTGCATTGCAACTTTTTCAGCCAGAGCAACAGGCCATTATATGTAAAACAGCGGGAGAAGCTTTAAATCAGCTAGATAAACAGTCCCCGCAATTTTCAGACTTTCAAAATAAACTAATACTCATCAAAAACATGTTGAAAGCGGGTAATGAAATGCCAGTATGATTGTATGTTAAAGTATCGGCCAACAGGTGAAATTGATTTAATAAAGAGTGAATTATGATGACTAAAGATAATACAGGTAATGAGTCCGATTCAGTGGTAGAAATTTCCGGTGATGAAAATGCGGCTGAATTTTTACAGAATGAAGTAGAACAATGTAATAAAAAACTATCTGAATTAAGCGAAGATGCTGATCTATCTGATAAGGCGAAGATTAAACTGGATTTGGCTAATGCTTTATTGGGCTTGAATAAAAATACTGAGGCCTGGAATGAAGCAAAGGAAGCCTTTAATATTTTTATTGAGAATGAGCTATGGGCCCAGGCAGTAGAAGCCTGTGATATTTTGTATCAGACTGATCAGCCTGCATCGATAATAGCACTGGCTCATGGCGTATGGTTGTCAGTTACATACCCTATTGATCCCGAGCATTCTATCGTTATGTTGAATTACATTATTGATGAGACACCGAATGACTCAGATGGTGCAGCTGTCGCAGCAGCTACAGCTCATTATATTGTGGGGTTGCGAAGCGATAATGAAACACATGATAGTTTAAGTTTTTTAACCACGAATATGATTGCAAAAGTTGCACAACGTCATAGTGATGTGAAATCACAGGACGCATTAAATTTCTGGCTAGAAAAGCTTGAGCTGAAAGATCCGGCTGTGTTTTTGCCGAGAATGGGAATGGTGTTAACAGCAATTGTGGGTGAAGATGGGTGGTGGTTTGATCGTGATACTTTACGCGAAAAACTACCTGTTAATTAATAATATTAATCAGACAGCCTGCGTAATTCTGTATCGGCCCATCTTAGCCTGTCGCTTAATTCACGTCCCAGGCGCATTAAAAGTTTAATAGCGGCTTCAGGGAACTGGGCGCGAAGTTGCTGGAATTCATCTCTGCCAAGAATCATTAATTCAGTGGTTTTAATGATTTTTGCATCAGCAGTTCTGGGCCCGGGCTTGAGGAAAGCGATTTCACCAAAAAAAGCACCTGGGCCAAATTTAGACAGACGTTTATAGTGGTGCTGGCTATAGGGCAACAGGATATCTATTTCTCCTTCAAGAACTACAAACAGTTCCTGTCCATGATCATGTGCTCTGAATAGATACTCACCAGATTTAAGTGTTTGTGATTTCATTACGCGTTTTATCGTGCTGATTGTTTCGCCAGGTAAGCCGTGAAATAAATTACTCTCTTCCAGTTCAGTTCGCTGGTGAATGACTTTTCCTGCGTCCAGTTGCTCAAGTAATTTATTTTCAGCATATTCAATTGCTTCATCAGCATCGATAAATGTTCTTACCGGGTAATCACCTGCATGTTGCGGACTGATATGGCGAAGAGTTTTGTCAACTTTTTTACTCAGTCCTTTTCCACTACGAACATTGGTAAAAATAAGTTCGCCCTTACTTTTCTGTAGTTGATCTGCCATTTGTTGAAGCATTTTCACAGCAGTTAAATCAACCTGTTGAACACGTGCCATATCAAGAATAATTTGAGCAGGTCTATTTAAATCATTATTCATTTCCTCAAACATACGTTCAACTGTACCAAAAAATAAATTACCGGTTAATTCATAGATAATAATACGATTGGCATATTTGGTGAGTAGTTCTCGTTCTTCTTCGTTTCGGCGACGTAATGACGGGTGCTGTTCTATGTTAGAACGACGATGAATAACCGGGGTTTTTATATGTGCACGGACGAACTGTAAAATGGCCAGTCCAATACCCAGTGCAACAGCAATCATCAGGTTGTAGGTAACCGTCACAGCGATTACCAGTGTCGCGGTAAAAGCATCCAGCCTGCTGGTGCGACGTTTAAACCAGGCGAGTATGTCGCGTTCTAACATGGAAAAAATAGCGACATGAATAATAACCCCGGCAAGGGCGCTGATAGGCAATAAGGAAGCAATCGGTCCAAGTAAGATAATAATAAAAATAAGTAGCAGAGCGCTTATTACTGCAACCCAGTGGCGTCCACCACTATTGATTGAAACCATAGTGGCACCTGTTGTGCCTGCACCCGCAACACCACCAAACAGAGCTGCTAGCATCTGACCCAGGCCCTGGCCGGTTAATTCTTTTCTGGCCTTATGCCTTTGTCCTGTAGCAACATCAGCTACTACCGAGGTTAATAAGCTATCAAGAGATGAGAGTATGGCTAAAGCGGCGCTAACAGGAAGAATAATTTGCCAGTTGATTTCATTAAGCACGTCTAACTGTATCAATTGTACGCTGGTTAAATCCGGCAATCTTCCCACCACCCAGTCAGATGGTAGTTCAACAGCAGAAAGGTAAATCATTAAATGGAAAAAAATACTGCCAGTTAACAGACCTGAAACGGTGCCTGGAATACTGGGTAAAAATCGGGGTGAAAGGATGATAGATATAAATGTAACAGCGGCTGTTGCCCAGGGAATCCATAAAGAATTGTCGATAAGTTGCTCATATTGTTCCATATGCAACATATGGCTCTGTGACGAAATCATTAAGATGGCAGAGCCGGTCATAAATCCACTGATCACAGGGTAAGGGATAAATTTTATTAACCGTCCACCATTAGATATGCCGATGAGGATTTGTAAAAAACCAGTAATGAATAGTAGTACGGATAAATTGGCCACCAGAGCCATGCCCGAGATACCACTGGCGCTCAGGCTAAATAGTGCACCACTCACTAATACCATAGTGGGGCCTGTTGGCGCACTGATCATGCCGGTGGTTCCAAAACTCAGGCCAGAAAATAGACATAAGGCTATGGCAGTGATTAGCCCGGCAAGTGCCCCTGTAGCAGGATCCATGCTGTAGGGCGCCCAGAGTGCAATTCCAAAAGCGGTTGCCTGGGGCAGCATCACGGCAGAAGCGGATATGCTGCCCCAGGCATCAGTTTTGCTAAACGGGTATTTTTTAAGCCGTCTTTTTAACGAGTAGGATTTATTAAAGGGTGATTTCAATGGTTATGCTATTTGTCATTATCATTCTTGTTTGTGGTATGAAACTGGACAACATTTGCCTTGTTTTTATCATCAGTAAACTGGGGCCTGTGCAGGCTTGGCATGCCGGCAAGCTCATTGATTTCCTTCTCACGTGCGGTGATGAGGGAAAAGCACTGGCGTACATCTTCCATTGTTGGAGCACTTAACGGGTGCTTCATTCCCGGTTCAGGGGTAATGTCCCTGATGACGCTTGATAGGACTTTGCGCATGGTGACAAGTACCTGCAGTTCTTTTGATAATTCCTGATCCATAATGCTATAACCTTAAATATAGTCGTAATTGACTGAATTATATCGTATAACGTGACATCTATAGTCTAAAGATGACTGATTTTGCTAGTCCAGAGCCATCTTGATATAATACCTGACTGATTTACTATGAAATATTGAGGGTGAACTAATGCCTTATTATGTGTACCGAATTGAGAATGCCGAGTTAGCCATGCTAAAGCAGCTTGAGTTAATTAATGAATTTGAGGCCTTCAAAGAGGCTAAAAACTTTGCCAAGTCGACCCGGGCAGCTCAAAGTCCTGAAGATACAGCGACTATTAAGGTGATGTTTGCCGATAATCAGTTACATGCCGAAGAGCAGTTAATGGAAAAAAGAGACCAGCCCATTGTCATGGAGCATGAGAAGTAATCATTATCAGGAGGTAATTCTCTGTATGAATACCTGGAATGACCTCCGAACTGAGTCCCCCCTCCTATGGATGAGCAAGAATATAAAAAAGCTTACAGTGAAATAAATAATATACGCTGTGTTTTTGAAAAGGCTTTGTGTTCGCTTGCTTGTCAATGCTCGAAAAGTCAGCAATTTAGATTAGCAGATCGAATTGCCTATGGATGTCGTTCATCACAGGCTCAGCAGCAGTGTGCCACGTTTATTGAGCATTTAAGAAAACAGACTCGATTTGTTTTTAAGTTAAATGAAATAACAGGTCCATTGCCTCATAATAAAGAAATACGAGTTCAGAATGGTGGTATGTTAGGGCTACAAAAACTTGTTCAGGGTGATGTAGAGCGGGAAAATGTTGAAGATATTTACATGCTTATGCAGCTTGTGGTTAAAGAATATGGTGATATGAATAAATTGCCTTATGATGTCCTAATGCAGTCGGTTATGTCGTATAAGGCTCGACCTAAGCGACGCCCTAGAAAATAATTATGTACTTCTATATAAGTTAAAAAATAGTTGAAAAAGGTGAATCATGCGAAGAGCAAGAACAGTTGATGAATATGTGGCATTAGTAAAAGATGCTGTATATGAAGTAGATGAGATGCGTGCATCAATTGAATACGATGAAGAAGGTATGGGTGAAGTTGCTAAATTTATAGATGAATTAGAAGGCCATTTGAAAGAAATTTATAATGCAATGTTAAGTGGTGATTATTGCTGGCGTACAGGTGATCTCAAATATATGGATCTGATTCGTCACATGGATGAAGGTACATTGCCATTTAGATCTTTATTAATTCAGATTAATGAGACACATACAAAAGGCCTGGAAACTGAAGAACAGTAGTGGATAAGAAACGTAAAAATCCCTGGTCATTTATTTCCACAAAAAAAATTTACGATAACCCATGGATCCGTATTCAGGAAGATCAGATTGTTAATCCAGCGGGTAAACCCGGTATCTATGGGAAAGTCTGCTTCAAAAGTCAGGCTGTAGGTATTATTCCTGTTGATGCTCAGGGCAATACCTGGCTTGTCGGGCAACACCGGTACACATTAAATGAATGGTCGTGGGAAATTCCAATGGGGGGCTCCCCTCTGGGTGAAGACTGTCAAAAAACTGCATTGCGTGAACTGGAAGAAGAAACCGGTTTAACAGCGGGCAATTTGCAGCAGATTCTCTATTTACATACATCGAACTCAATTACAGATGAAGAGGCTTATGTCTTTCTGGCATCTGATCTTGGTCAGGGCGTGATGTCGCTTGAAGACACCGAGCATGACCTCGAAGTCAAGAAACTGCCCCTGTCTGAAGCCGTTAAAATGGCCCAGAATGGGCAGATTACTGATGCTATCAGTGTTGCTGGATTATTACATCTTGCGCTTCTAGCCGATAAATACGGCATTAAATATGATGGCTAAAGCAGGTCAATAATGCAGTCTGTTCTCAGGCCGGTAACAGGTGTGGCCACACTTATTATTGATAATGGTCATTTATTACTCGGCTATAGAAGTAAATCACCTGGAAAAAATACCTGGCAATGTCCTGGTGGTTTACTGGAAGCCGGCGAGTCAGTTTTTGACTGTGCGATTAGGGAAACCCGGGAGGAAACAGGGCTGGATATCAATAATCTGAAATTTGGGCCTTATACTAATAATTATTTTGTTGACGAGGGTTTTCATTCAGTAACCTTATATGTCACTGCAAACTGTGCTGGAGGTAAACTGGATAAAAAAGAGCCTGATCTGGCAAAAAACTGGGCATGGTTTGCAAAAGATAAAATACCCGAGCCCCTATTTTTGCCATTACAGATTTTAGTAGAGGAGCAGCCTGCTTTCTGGCAACAATTATTCTAATTTCTGGAGTATAAATTCAGCAAGTTTTGAGTCAATATTCTGGCTGATGTCTTTAAATAGCTGGCTAATCTGATGTTGATCTATCTGTCCATTAGGTACCATGATGGGTGTCATTTTGTAGCTGATGATATGAGTTTCTCCATTATCAATTTTTTCATGACTCAATCCCCTTTTTGTATCCCAGTTAAGTGCGTGCTCATCCTGTCGTTTGTTATAGCAAAACTGAAAAGCGACGGGCAGATCATTATCCAGCCATATAAATAAATCATTATCCGGATCACAAAATCAGAGTCTTTGTAGGTGATCGGTGTCAGGTTTGTCAGTTTTGATAGCACGAAGCATTTTGTCGTCACATAGGCCTTTTAAAAGGCATAATGAAGTATAAAATGAACTATAAATAATGAATTACTAATAAAAAATGATTTTAGTCACAGATTCTGGGATAAGTAGATATGGATGAGCAGGTTAAATCATCAATGCAGGCCTTGTGGGATAGCGCCATGCTGGATGCGGGAAGTGCCGCCTGGGTGGAAAATTTATATGAAGTCTATTTACGAAATCCTAACCAGATTGAACCCCACTGGCGTGAGTATTTTGATGCATTGCCCAGAGTTAACGGCGTTACCGTTGAGGATCTGCCGCACAGTGAAATCAGAGATTATTTTCGGGATTTAACGCAAAATCGAACGCATCACGTTACTCAGACTGGGCAGGCATCAGCTGAGGTGAATTTAGAATATGAGCGTAAGCAGGTGCATGTTCTTCAGTTAATCAATGCTTACAGGGTCAGAGGCCATCAGATTGCAGATCTTGATCCTTTAAAGCGAAATCCCAGGCCGGAAATAGAGGATTTAAGCCTGCGTCATCATGAACTGTCAGAAGCAGATTACGAGACTGTTTTTGAAACCGGTTCATTATTTTGTGCTGAGCAAATAAGTCTAAGAGAAATCCATAAAATTATTCAGCAGACCTACTGTGCATCAATTGGTGCTGAATATATGCATATTACCGAAACGGAAGAAAAGCGCTGGATTCAGCATCGACTTGAAAGTGTGCGTAGTAAGCCGAGTTTCGATAATCAACAGAAAATTAATATTCTCAGTGGCTTAACGGCTGCGGAAGGTCTGGAGAAATATCTACACACACGATATGTAGGTCAGAAACGTTTTTCCCTTGAAGGTGGTGAGAGCCTGATTCCTGTTCTGAATGAAATAGTACAGAAAGCCGGTTGTTATGACATGAAAGAAATAGTTATAGGGATGGCGCATCGAGGTCGCCTGAATGTATTAATTAATATCATGGGAAAAACTTCGAATGAATTATTTAAGGAGTTCGAGGGCAAGAAGAAGGGTTGTGCAGATACAGCAGGTGATGTGAAATATCACAAAGGTTTTTCATCAGATATGAATACGCCGAAGGGGCCGGTTCATCTGGCACTGGCCTTTAATCCGTCACATCTGGAAATCGTTGGTCCAGTCGTTGAAGGTTCTGTTCGTGCGCGTCAGGAAAGGCGTAATGATAATGCAGGTGTTAAAGTATTACCGGTGCAGATTCATGGGGATGCAGCGTTTGCAGGTCAGGGCGTGGTCATGGAAACTCTACAAATGTCTCAATCACGAGGTTATTCCACGAAAGGCACAGTGCATATTATTGTGAATAATCAGATTGGTTTTACTACCAGTAATATTCAGGATAGTCGATCAACTTATTATTGTACCGATGTGGCGAAAATGGTGAATGCGCCGATTTTTCATGTTAATGGAGATGATCCTGAAGCGGTGATACTGGTGACGCAAATAGCGCTGGATTATCGTATGGCATTTAAAAAAGATGTGGTTATAGATTTGGTGTGTTACAGAAGGCATGGCCATAATGAAGCGGATGAGCCTTCAGCTACTCAACCCATGATGTATAAAAAGATTAGAGCTCTGCCAACAACTCGTAAGTTGTATGCTGAAAAATTAATAAATGAAGGTGTTATTAGTGATCAGCAGGAAACTGAAATGGTCAGTAATTATCGTAGTGAACTGGATGCCGGGCATTGCGTAGTGCCGCAGATGCTGGATAGCCATGATGTAACACATAATTTTAAGATTGACTGGGCGCCATTTATTTCAGATCAGCTGGATACCTTTGTGAAAACATCGGTTGATCTTGAGGTTATACGAGATTTGTCGACAAAGCTGGAACATATGCCAGAAGAATTCGAGTTACAAAATCGGGTTAAAAAAATAATGACGGATCGTCATAAGATGGCAGCAGGTGCACTGCCGCTTGACTGGGGTTATGCCGAAACAATGGCTTATGCAACGCTGGTCAATGAAGGTCATAGCGTTAGATTGTCGGGGCAGGACTGTGGTCGAGGTACATTTTTTCACCGACATGCTGTCTGGCATAATCAGCTTGATGGTAATTCTTATGTGCCCTTGCGTAATCTAAGTGAGGATCAGGGTAATTTCCTGGTAATTGATTCTTTATTGTCAGAATTAGCCGTGCTGGCATTTGAATATGGTTATGCAACGGCAGAGCCGGAAACGCTGGTGATATGGGAGGCACAGTTTGGCGATTTTGCTAATGGTGCACAGGTTGTAATAGATCAGTTTATTGCTGCGGGGGAACAAAAATGGAATCGTATGTGTGGCCTGACCATGCTGTTACCCCATGGTTTTGAAGGTCAGGGTGCCGAGCACTCATCTGCGCGTCTTGAGAGATATTTACAATTATGTGCACAGAATAATATTCAGGTGTGTGTGCCGACAACGCCATCACAAATATTTCATCTATTGCGAAGACAGTTAGTCCGTGCCTGTAGAAAGCCATTAATTGTCATGACGCCAAAAAGTTTATTAAGGCATAAGCTGGCTGTTAGTACGCTTGAAGATTTAAGTGAAGGTCAGTTTCATGCAGTGCTCGATGAAGTAGATGATATTGATGTAGAAACAGTAAAACGAGTTATTATGTGTAGTGGCAAAGTTTATTATGATTTACTGGAGCAGCGGCGCATGTCAGAAATTGATGACGTAGTAATAATCAGAATTGAAGAATTATATCCATTCCCTGTAAAACAGCTTAATCAGATAGTGGGTCAGTATGTCAATGCAGAAGAATTAATATGGTGTCAGGAAGAACCCAAAAACCAGGGGGCATGGGATTACTTTGAGCCTAGATTAGCTGCCAAGCTGGAGCATAATGCAGATGTGCGTTATGTTGGACGAGAGCCATCGTCTGTGCCAGCTGTGGGTTCTGCCATTGTGCATGCCTGGCAACAGAAAGCGTTAGTGGGTGAGGCTCTGGGAATAGATATACAGTAAATACCTTAGGAATAATAAATATGACAATTGAAGTAAAAGTACCAGCATTACCTGAATCAGTTGCAGATGCCGTTGTTCTTACCTGGCATAAAAAGCCAGGAGATTTAGTTAAGCGTGATGAGTCACTGGTTGATGTTGAAACTGATAAAGTTGTTCTTGAAGTGCCGGCACCAGTCGATGGGGTATTAAGTGACATCACCCAGCAGGAAGGTGCAACTGTAGTTTCTGATCAGGTACTGGCTGTCATGCAGGAAGGCAATGTGTCAGAGCAGGCGGCCGCAGAGGAAGCTGTCACCAGCAAAGAAAGTAACGACGAAAAAGCTGCGCCAGTTATTAGTCCATCGGCAAAAAAAATGCTCATAGAAAATGATATTGATGAAAAAAGTGTAACCGGTACGGGTCGTGATGGCCGTATTTTAAAAGAAGATATCATTAATTATTTATCACAACAGAAAAAAATAAAATCAAATAAAGTAGAAAGTGTGACTGCAGAAAGTAAAAAGCCAGTAGAAACGGGTGAGCGAATAGAAAAGCGTGTACCAATGACACGATTACGGGCGCGTATAGCAGAGAGGTTGGTGGATGCGCAACAGTCAGCTGCGATCTTAACGACATTTAATGAAGTTAATATGAAGCCGGTAATGGATTTAAGAAAAAAATATCAGGACAAATTTGAGAAAGAATATGATGTTCGTTTAGGCTTTATGTCATTCTTTATTAAGGCGACTATCGAGGCGCTGAAACAGTTCCCTGCCGTAAATGCTTCAATAGATGGCAATGATATTGTTTATCATGGTTTTTTTGATATGGGTGTGGCAGTGTCATCACCTCGCGGTCTGGTAGTGCCTGTAATTCGCGACGCAGACCAGATGAATTTAGCTGAAATAGAAAAAGCCATTAATGTTTATGTTGAGAAGGCTAAAAATAATGCTATCGGGATTGAAGAAATGACGGGTGGAACATTTACTATTTCAAATGGTGGTGTTTTTGGTTCGTTGCTGTCTACGCCAATATTGAACCCACCTCAAAGTGCAATTCTCGGCATGCATAAGATTCAGGAACGAGCTGTAGTGGAAAATGGTGAGATTGTTATTCGACCAATAATGTATCTGGCCTTGTCATATGATCATAGAATTATTGATGGTCGAGAAGCGGTACAGTTTCTGGTAACAATAAAAGACTGTCTTGAAGACCCTGCGCGAATGATTATTGGCGTATAAATTAACAGGATAAAAAATGTCAGAAAAATATGATGTATTAGTGATAGGTGCGGGGCCGGCAGGTTATGTTTCAGCTATTCGATGTGCGCAGCTGGGCCTGAAAACTGCTTGTGTTGATAACTGGCTGGATAAGGATGGTAAGCATGTTTTAGGTGGTACCTGTTTAAATGTAGGCTGCATTCCCTCGAAGTCATTACTTGAATCATCCGAGCTTTATGCTCGTTGTCAGAATGAATTATCAGATCATGGCATTACAGTAAAAGATATTGGTCTTGAGCTATCAACAATGATGCAAAGAAAAAATAAAATCATCGAGGATTTAACCTTAGGTATAGAAGGCCTGTTTAAATCAAATAAAGTTGAATGGATAAAAGGTCGAGGCAGACTGCTGGCAAACAGACGTGTGGAAGTTAGTAGCGAAGATAAACAGGAAATTTATCAGGCGGAGAATATTATTATTGCAACAGGTTCGTCATCGGTAGAAATACCAGGTGCGCCTCAGGATAATCAGTTTATTGTCGATTCAACAGGCGCACTTGAATTTGATGAGGTTCCTGGGCGTCTGGGTGTTATTGGTGCTGGCGTTATCGGGCTTGAGCTGGGGAGTGTATGGCGTCGCCTGGGTTCTGAGGTGGTTATTATAGAAGCACAGGATGTCTTTCTGCCAATTGCTGACGAAAAAATTGCAAGGGCGGGTAAAGCAGAATTCAAGAAACAGGGACTTGATATCAGATTGAATGCCCGTCTGATGTCAGCGGAGGTTAAAAAAACAGATACAGGCAATAAAGTTGAAGTCATTTATCAGGATGCGAAAGGCGACCATAATGAAAGTTTTGATAAATTAATTGTTGCTGTAGGTAGACAGCCTAATAGTGATAATGTGTTTGATGATGAAGCTGAAGTCCTGCTGGATGAACGTGGATGTGTACATGTAAATGAACAGTGTGAAACTTCTGTGCCAGGCGTATACGCAATTGGAGATCTGGTTCGAGGGCCTATGCTGGCGCATAAAGGTTCTGAGGAAGGTATAATGGTTGCAGAATTAATAGCCGGTAATCATGCGGAAGTTAATTATGATTTGATCCCATCGGTAATTTATACTCACCCTGAAATTGCCTGGGTCGGAAAAAATGAACAGCAGTTAAAAACTGCCGGTGAAAATTATAAATCAGGTATGTTTCCTTTCGCTGCAAGTGGACGAGCACGTGCCCTGGGTGTCACTACGGGGATGGTTAAGATTTTATCTCATGCAGAAACGGACCGAATACTGGGTGTTCATGTGTTTGGGCCTCAGGCATCTGAAATTATTGCACAGGCAGTGATTGCGATGGAAATGGGTGCGAGTTCAGAAGATATAGGTTTAACTGTATTTGCACACCCGACATTATCCGAATCACTGCATGAAGCTGCTTTAGCAGTTAATAATAATGCAATACATGTTGCGAATAAGAAAATTAAAAAATAAAGATTAGTTCATGTTTTATAGACGTGCTGATATAGAAATAAATTGCGGAGTTAATGATGAATTTGCATGAATACCAGTCAAAGCAGTTATTCAAAAAGTATGGCATGCCGGTGCCAAAAAACCATGTGGTTAATTCTGCTGTAGATGTACCGGCTGCGCTTGAAGATCTTGGAAGTGATCGCTGGGTTATTAAAGCACAGGTGCATGCAGGTGGTCGTGGTAAGGCGGGTGGCGTGAAGCTTGTAGACAATAAAGAAGATGCTGCACATGAAGTAGGAAAAATGCTGGGCACACGTTTAGTAACATTCCAGACAAATGCTGATGGTCAGCCTGTGCATCACGTATTAATTGAAGAAACCTGTAACATTCAACGTGAATTATATCTGGGTGCAGTGATAGACCGTGCAACTCGTCGAGTCGTTGTAATGGCTTCGACTGAAGGTGGTGTCGAAATTGAAAAAGTAGCTGCAGAAACGCCGGATAAAATATTACGCACAACCATAGATCCTATGCTGGGTTTAATGCCGTATCAGTGTCGAAAACTGGCGTTTGGACTTGGTCTCGAAGGTGATCAGATAAAACAGTTTACAAAGCTGTTAATGGGGCTGGCAAAATTGTTTGTTGAAAAAGATCTTGGTCTGGTTGAGATTAATCCCTTAGTCGTGACAAAAGAAGGTGATTTGATATGTCTGGATGGCAAAATTAATATTGATGATAATGCTCTTTATCGTCAACCGGATATGATTGAGCTAAGAGACAGCACACAGGAAGATGAAAGAGAAAATAGAGCAAAAGAATGGGACTTAAATTACATTGCACTGGATGGCAGTATTGGTTGTATGGTCAATGGCGCGGGCCTGGCAATGGCGACTATGGACCTGATAAAATTACATGGTGGTGAACCGGCTAACTTTCTTGATGTGGGCGGTGGTGCTACTAAAGAGCGTGTGGCAGAGGCTTTTAAAATTATTTTATCAGATAGTAATGTCGAAGTAGTGCTGGTTAATATTTTTGGCGGCATAGTTCGTTGCGACCTGATTGCTGAAGGTATTATCGGTGCCGTTGAAGAAGTGGGCATCGAGGTTCCGGTGGTGGTGCGACTGGAAGGTAATAATGCTGAAAAAGGTTTTGAGATTTTAGATTCGAGTGGCCTGAATTTGATTACAGCTCATGGTCTGACCGAAGCAGCGCAAAAAGCAGTGGCGGCAGCTGGAGAAAATAAATGAGTGTACTAATCAATAGTGAAACAAAAGTAATTTGTCAGGGCTTCACAGGCAAGCAGGGTACCTTCCATTCAAAACAGGCCATTGAATATGGCACAAAAATGGTGGGTGGAGTTACACCGGGTAAAGGTGGTCAGTTACATCTTGAGTTACCGGTTTTTAATACAGTAAAAGAAGCTGTCACTAATACGGCAGCAACCGCATCGGTAATTTATGTTCCTGCGCCGTTCTGTAAGGATTCTATACTGGAAGCTGTTGATGCAGGAATTGAATTAATTGTATGTATTACAGAAGGCATACCCACTCTGGATATGCTGGAGGCCAAGATAGCTGTTGATAATGCAGGCGTGCGTTTAATCGGCCCCAATTGTCCGGGGATTATTACACCAGGTGAATGCAAGATTGGTATTATGCCGGGCCATATTCATCAGCCAGGAAAAGTTGGGGTTGTTTCACGTTCAGGAACGCTAACCTATGAAGCAGTAAAGCAGACCAGTGATCTTGGTTTTGGTCAGACGACCTGTATTGGTATCGGTGGTGATCCTATTCCAGGTACCAATTTTATTGACTGTTTACAGATGTTTGAAGATGATCCTGAAACTGAAGCGATCTTAATGGTAGGTGAGATTGGAGGTACGGCTGAAGAAGAGGCTGCCGAATTCATTCAGACCAATGTTAGCAAACCTGTTACGGCATTCATTGCAGGAGGGACTGCCCCTAAAGGTAAGCGCATGGGACATGCAGGTGCCATTATTGCAGGTGGCAAGGGCACGGCAGAAGAAAAATTTATCGCGCTGGAAAAGGCGGGTGTGAACACGGTTCGCTCACCTGCAGATCTGGGTAAGGGTGTTGCAGAGGCAACAGGCTGGTAAAATATTAATCGTCTTCCGCTTTAGGTCCAATATTAATTCCCAGAGACAGGCGCATATCCCTGCTTTTATTTTCAGTAACTGCGTGAACCATATCAGCCGGAAAAAAAACCATCATACCTTCCTGTGGTGTGACATGTGTGGTGAAGTTATTTACAGTGAGTATTAGCTCTCCGGAGTTTTCCGGTACTTTTACATAATATACCGCTGATAACAGTTCATCATAGTCGTCATGTCTGTGAGCGGTAGTAGAATGTCCCGGCTGCATGGCATTAAACCATAGTCCCGCCTGTAACTCTGAACTATCCATATCAAGTATTTCGCTGGCTGTTTCGATTGCAGCATGAAGAATCAGGGATTTTTCCGGGATTTTTTCACTGGATATATAAATATTTTCATATCGGTCTTCAAAAAAATGAGTACGTTTATTGTCTTCATCATCCAGGTGTTTGTAGAAACTGCTTAACAGGCTGGAATTTATATTAGTAGCATTATCCAGTAATCTTGAATAAAGAGCGGGGTGTTTAAAGAGAGTCATATCCAGTGTCCTTTATATTTTGAAATCTATTTTAAGTGATCTGTCACTATGGTGTAAAATAGATGCTATTTATTAAACTGCGTGACGCCTGTTAATGACTGAAAAATCTGACAAAAGAGATGTGATTTATAGCCAGACGCTTGAAAAGGTTACGGATTTTGTATTTGATGAATCCGTCGTACAGGTGTTTAAGGATATGATTGGTCGGTCCGTGCCAGGTTATGGGTCGCTATTGTCTATGATGCCTGTTCTTATAAACAGGTATGTAATGCCAGATAGTCAATGTTATGACCTGGGTTGTTCACTGGGTGCGGTAACTCTGGCCATGCGACATTCAATACATGTGGATGGCGTTAAAATTGTGGCCGTTGATAACTCATCGGCTATGGTGGAAAAATGTCGTGCTTATATCGAAAATGATAAAAGTCAGGTTCCGGTCGATATTAAATGTGATGATATACGCAACAGTGTTATCGAAAATGCATCATTTGTTGCACTAAATTTTACCCTGCAATTTATAGAGCCAGCTGAGCGCATGTCGGTAATTGAAAAAATATATAGTGGCATGAATAAAAACGGTGTCCTCCTGATGTCTGAAAAAATATCTTTTGAAAACGATAAAGAACAGCAGTGGATGAGTGATTTGCATGTCGAGTTTAAAAAAGCCAATGGTTATAGTGATATGGAAATCAGTCAGAAGCGAAGCGCACTGGATAATGTGCTGATTCCAGAAACACTGGAACAGCATAAAAAAAGATTAAAGGAAGCGGGCTTTGAAAAAGTCATGGTCTGGTTTCAATGTTTTAATTTCATTTCAGTACTGGCTATCAAATAATGAGTTATCAATCATTGTTTGATGCAATAAAAGGCACATTGCTGGAGCCATGGCTGGAAACCATGGAACGGCAGATTGCATCTGGATTAAACAATGCACGTCATGGCGACTTACCCAAATGGGAAAAGGTCTTAAGTGAATTACCTGAAATAGAAGCTGCTGAAATCATGTTAGATGCCTCGGCAATTACCGTTAAAGGTCAGCAGAAGCTGGATGAAAAAGAACATTCCGGGTTAAAAACTGCATTGCAACAACTCATGCCATGGCGAAAAGGACCTTATAGTATTCATGATGTGGAAATAAATACTGAATGGCATTCGGACTGGAAATGGGATCGACTTAAAGATCATATTCTTCCGCTTCAGGGTAAAACGATTCTCGATGTGGGTTGTGGTAATGGTTACCATGGCTGGCGCATGTTAGGTGAAGGCGCGAAACTGGTTATTGGCATTGATCCTTCGCCCTTATTTGTCATGCAGTATCAGGCGATTCGGCATTTCGTTGGCGATTATCCGCTTTATGTTTTACCGCTGGGTATAGAGCATGTGCCTGAAAAGCTCTATGCCTTTGATACTGTTTTCTCCATGGGGGTGCTTTATCATCGACGTTCACCCATTGATCATTTGTTGCAATTAAAAAACTGTTTGCAATCCGGAGGTCAGCTGGTACTGGAAACTCTGGTCATAGAAGGCAACAAAAATCAGATTTTATTACCGGAAAATCGTTATGCGAAAATGCGTAATGTATGGTTCATTCCCAGTGCTGATGCAATCTGTCACTGGTTAAAACGTTGTGGCTTCACGGAAATATCAATGGTTGATATCAATACCACTTCGATTGAAGAGCAGCGAACCACTGAATGGATGCCTTATGAGTCACTGGTTGATTTTCTTGATCCAGAAGATCATTCACTGACGATTGAAGGTTATCCTGCGCCGAAGCGAGCCGTGTTTACAGCCATTGCACCCTGAAATAATGATTACTGATATTAAAGACTGGATGATAAAACATCGCTGGTTGGCTATTATTTTACAGCTGAGCATCATCATAATTATTATTACAGGCGTTCGTGCATGGCAGTTGCGCGATGCCATTAGTGGTAAGGCGCCTGATATACAGGCTGTATTATTAGATGGTCAGAATATTAAACTTGCAGACTATTCCGGGCAGCCTGTTCTTTTGTATTTCTGGGCAAGCTGGTGTCCAGTATGTAAGATAACCAGTAAAAGTGTAAATTCAATTGCCCAGGATTATAAAGTGATTGCGCTTGCATCATGGTCTGGCAAAGCTGAAGTGGTGCAACAGTATATGGATGAGGCCGGACTAACAATGCCCGTGATTGTGGATAACCAGGGTGAATGGGCCGAGCGTTATGGTATCAAGGGTGTGCCCGCCAGTTTTATTATTGATGCAGCGGGTGATATTCAATTTATAGAGTCAGGATACACCACAGAATATGGACTCAGGTTGCGCTTATGGTGGCTTACAAAAAATACAAAACAAGGCTAGGCTATAAATGAGTAAGAGGATGTAGGGGACGCAAGTTAATGGATGCTAATATGATTACCAGTCAGGACGTTTCGACTCTGTCGGAATTATTTAAAAAACGGGTAGAGATAACACCGGATAAAAAGGCTTATCGACAATATGACGTCGGTAGTCAAACCTGGAGCAGTTCAAGCTGGCATGAAATGGCGAATGAAGTCGCCAGATGGCAGGCGGGTTTTGAAAAAGAAGGTTTGCAATCGGGTGATCGTGTTGCGGTTATGGTGAGTAATAGCCGTGAATGGGTTGTTTTTGATCAGGCGGCGATGGGGCTCGGTCTGGTTACCGTACCTCTGTATGTAGAAGATCGCTCGGAGAATGTTGCCTATATCATTAATCATGCCGATGTGAAGTTGTTATTTGTTCAAGATAAACCGCAATGGAAACGTCTGTTATCAAGTCAGGTTGATCTGGGTGGCCTGAAACGTATTATTAGTATCACGCGAATTTCTGCAGATGATGAACCGGATGATCAAAGACTGGAATCATTATCAGACTGGTTGTTTGGTCTTCAGGGAGAATTGCTGACCAGAGACCTGGATCCAGATGCTCTGGCCAGTATTGTATATACCTCCGGTACCACAGGTCGCTCCAAGGGTGTCATGTTGTCACATAAAAATATGCTGTTTAATACATTTGCTGCCATGCAATGTAACAGCTGGACAGATGAAGAAGTCTTCCTGTCCTTTCTACCTCTGTCTCATATGTTTGAACGTATTGCCGGTTACTACATGGCGATGGCGATGGGGGCAGAAGTCGCCTATGCCAGATCCATTCCCCAATTAGGCGAAGACCTGGTTAATATTAGGCCGACGGTTCTGGTTTCCGTGCCACGTATTTATGAACGTGTTTATGCAAAAATTCAGGATGGTTTAAAAGCCAAGTCACCCATAGCAAAATTTTTATTTAATAGAGCCGTTAATGTCGGCTGGTGTAAATTTCAGTATGAACAGGGCAGAGGCCCATGGCATCCAAAATTACTGTTCTGGAATCTGCTGGAAAAACTGGTGGCCGGTAAAGTACTGGAAAAACTCGGTGGACGATTACGCGTGGCCATCTGTGGTGGTGCTGCCTTATCTGAAGACGTGGCAAAACTGTTTATTGGACTGGGGCTGCCACTGGTACAGGGTTATGGGCTGACAGAGTCCAGTCCGGTGATCGCGGTTAATCGTATGGAAGATAATATTCCTTCCAGTATTGGTACTGCATTACCCGGTGTGCAGGTGCGTATTGGTAAAAATGATGAGCTACAGAGTTTCAGTGATTCATCCATGCTGGGTTACTGGGATAATCAGCAGGCGACAAAAGAAACATTTACAGAAGATGGCTGGCTGAAAACAGGTGACAAGGCGCGCATTGATCCAGATGGTCATATTTATATTACCGGACGATTAAAAGATATTATTGTTATGGCCAATGGTGAAAAAGTTCCACCAGCGGATATGGAAATGGCCATAGCACTTGATCCATTATTTGACCAGATAATAATACTGGGTGAAGCGAAGCCCTATTTAACGGCTATTGTGGTGCTGAATCCTGATGCCTGGGCCGATTTTGCAGTCAGTATGAGTATTCATCCAGAGGCGCCAGATGCATTAAGTAAGCAGGGTGTTGATAAAGCACTATTGCAACGCGTATCTGCACGTTTAAAAGATTTCCCGGGCTACGCACACATTAGAAAAGTTACCGCAATACTTGAGCCATGGACAGTAGATGATGGCTTACTAACACCGACATTAAAAATAAAACGCCCGAAAGTAATGGAAAAATATTCAAAGGAAATTGAAGAAATGTACAAGGGGCATTGATGATTACAGATTCAGGTTTACCAGAGGGAAAAATACCGGTTATACGCGTACCCGCAACACCGACTAAAGCCAATAAGGGCGGTAGTATATTTGGTGGCTGGATTATGGCTCAGGTAGATATCGCAGGCAGCATACCCGCTGAAATGCGAGCTAAAGGGCCTATTGTTACCCGTGCCGTTGATTCAATTGAATTTAAAAGACCGGTTTTTGTTGGCGACCTGATTAGTTGTTATGCAGACATAGTGGCAGAAGGTCGAACATCAATAACAGTAAAAGTCGATGTTTATGCACAACGTATTCGTGGTGCGGATATTGAGACCATTATGGTTACTAAAGCTAAGCTGGTTTATGTGGCTGTCGATCTGAATGGAAAGCCACGGGCATTGCCTGGTAAATAATGAAAATTATTATTCATTCAAATCTTTTATTTGTGATTTTGTGGTTAGAAATTAACTTTTGAGTTTATGTATTATATTGATTAAATAACATAGAAAATATTTGCGGAGGCAAGATGTCAAATTCAGTCGAGCGACGTATCGAAGATCGTGTTAGTAATATAGATGGTCTGGATAATGATTTTAAAACAGTTAATCATAGCCTCATTGTCGATATATCATCTGGTGGTGCTGGTATTTTGATTTTAAAAAACAGGGAAGATATATCTGGAAATGTTTGTTTAAATATACTGCAGCCAGATCTTTCGAGTTTAAATGGTTTCAATATAGATGCTGATGTTATCTGGGTTGATGAAGAATTTTCCAGAGATCACCGAAAAGTAGGTGTTAAATTTTCAAAAACCGATAAAGACTTGAGTGAGCATATTTCTCAGGCAGTAAGCTGGCTTGGAAAGAAAGACCATCACTTTCTGCGTTGTGAAGTTACGCAATATTAAAGCTGTTTTATTTTATCTAAAATAGCCTGGGCGTGGCCTTCAGCGGTGACACCATATTCAGCATGCATGACCATGCCCTGTTTATCAATAATAAAGGTGGAGCGTACTATGCCCATCTTTTTTACTCCGTTTTTTTCTTTTTCCTGCCATACATCATAAGCTTCGGTTAATTCGCCTGAGGTATCAGCCAGCAGGATTACTTTGAGATTGAATTTTTCAATAAAGGCCTGATGTGATGAGCAGTTGTCTTTGCTGACTCCAATGACTACGGTATCCAGTGCATCAAAATCGTTAGCCAGAGCGGTAAACTGATTCGCTTCGATGGTGCAGCCAGGGGTGTCGTCTTTGGGGTAGAAATACAAAACAACATTCTTTTTATTTTTAAAATCAGCCAGAGAAACGCTTTCATTGTTTTCATTGACTGATCTAAAGTCTGGTGCGGCCTGATGTGCCTGTAGCATGTGCCGAATCTCCGGGGCTTGGCAAATGAAAATAGATTATTCTGATTTTGCCATAAATATTAGCTGACTAAACCCCAATTAGTGTGCCAGTTAATTATTGGAATCTATATTTGAGAGGACTGGCCAGTTTTTCAGAAAGATCACGCAGCAGTGTTTCTGTTGTTTCCCAGTTGATACAGGCATCAGTAATAGAGACACCGTACTGCATGTTTTCAACAGCCTGTTCAGATGACTGGTTACCTTCATGTAAATGACTTTCCAGCATTATGCCGATAATAGACTGATTGCCATCGAGTATCTGCCTGAGTATGTCGGCGGCAACCAGTGGCTGGCGGCGATAGTCTTTATTGGAATTACCGTGACTACAGTCAATCATAATAGCTTTGTTAAGACCGGCTGCTTCAAGTTGTTTTTCACAAACAGAAATGTTTTTTGCATCATAATTCGGTTCATTACTGCCACGCAAAATAACATGACCATCGGGATTGCCCCGTGTTTTAATAACAGCCACCTGTCCCTGCTGATTAATGCCCATGAAATTATGTGGAGAAGCCGCTGCATGCAGCGCATTAATCGCAGTGTTTAAACTGCCATCTGTGCCGTTTTTAAATCCAACCGGCATCGACAGTCCGCTGGCCATTTCACGATGAGTTTGAGATTCTGTAGTACGGGCACCAATGGCTGACCAGCTAATCAAGTCTGCCAGATATTGCGGACTGATAGGGTCGAGTGCTTCTGTCGCAGCTGGCAGTTTCATTTCGGCAAGATAGTTGAGAAGTTTTCTGGCTTTGTGCAGGCCAGTATCAATATCAAAGCTGCCATTTAAACTGGGATCATTAATAAAACCTTTCCAGCCTGTGGTAGTGCGTGGCTTTTCGAAGTAAACACGCATTACAATATAGAGATTGTCAGATAATTCATCATGCAGTTTTTTTAATCGTTGAGCATATGCTTTGGCCGCATCCATATCATGAATAGAGCAGGGGCCGCAAATAATCAATAAACGAGGATCTTTGTGATGAATAATATTCGAAATAATATGTCGTGACTGTTCAATAAATGATAAAGCGTGATGTGAAACAGGCAGGTTTTCTTTTAGCGCCTGGGGTGTAATCAGAATTTCTTCCGATTGCACATGCAGGTTATTTAAGCCATCTTTAATCATAAGGCTAACTTTAGCTTATTTCAGATGGATTAAGAACAGCAGAAATACTTTTATTACTATCCAGTAGTAAGTCGCTTATGTTTTCGGGACTAAAAAATAAATGACTGGTGCACTGGCAATCGGATGAACCAAAGTCGGCGATGGGTATTGTTGTATAAGTTATACCGGATAGCCAGTTGGCCCACCAGTGTTCAAGATGATCAGGGGCATCACTGTAGAGTATCTGATCTAGAACACAGTGCTGGCGTAAATAGTCGATATGCCATCTAGGTCGGGTTGATATTTTTATATGATGACCGCAGCGAGCCTGAATACCGCCCGGGCCAAAGGCACTGCCCACATAATAGTAGTAACCCGGTTTAAAGTTAAACGTGCCCAGTTTGCCAATCATTATTTGAGTGGCCAGATTCAGCTTCAGGCAAAGGATATAAGTACCGGGATTTTTGCTAATCGCATTTTTAAATGCGTCGCTGACCTGAGCGGCCATCAGTTCTGGCGTAATGTCCATAATAATTGATTATGTTCATCGATGAGTCCGTGGTTAATCAGCCAGTCTTTTGCGTCTTCCGCATCCTGCTCAAACCAGACGCGACTCGAACCTAATCTGAAAGTGTAGCCCCATTCATCCATGTCATTAAATATGCGTTGCTGTCCAAAGCCGGGAATGTGATCTGATAAAAGTATCTGCATATAGCAGACGCCATTTTCTTCATCATAATCACCAGCTGCATTAGTATCCAGTTGTTGTCTGCGCTGATTATCCATGCAGATGTAATGACAACTTTCATGCAGCGCTGAATGCACCGGTGTGTCCATGCGAATATATAATTTATTTTTAATGATGCCGGCTTCACTGTCACCAAACCAGCTGCCGGGTATTTCCCGGTCATCTTCAACGCTGATGATGGTTAAATCAAATTTTGCTAACAGTGTCTGTAAATCATCCAGATTAATTTCAGCGCAAGTTAGAACCGCCATAGTATTAACTAATAATGCCAGTGTCTTTGAGTCGTGCAATCATTGCATTTAAGGCGATGGCGCGGTGGCTGATTTTATTTTTTTCTTCCAGGCTGATTTCAGCAGCGGCGCATTTATGATCGGGTAAATAAAAAATCGGATCATAACCAAAACCACCTTCACCACGGGGTGCTTCCAGTATACGGCCTTCAAGTGAACCCTGGGTAATAATGGGCATAGGATCATCAGCATCACGCATAAACACCATCACGCACTGGTAGCGGGCAGAACGATTTTCTTCTGCGACACCTTCGAGTTCGCCCAGCATCTTCTGATTATTTTTTTCAGAAGTAGCACCTTCACCGGAATAGCGGGCAGAATAAATGCCTGGACGGTGATTTAGCGCATCGACTTCAATGCCGGAGTCATCAGCAATGGCCGGTGAGCCACTGAGTTTTGCCGCATGACGTGCTTTTATAATGGCGTTCTCAACAAAAGATAGACCGTCTTCAATAGCATCCGGAATGTCAAAAGCAGACTGAGGGACGACTTCGATATTATTTTGTAATAACAGGTTGTTTATTTCGCGGACCTTGCCCGCATTACTGCTCGCCAGAACAATTTTTTTCATGATTAATCTGCCAGTGCCTTAGTTTGTGCTTCAAATAATTCATTAATGCCTTTTTTTGCCAGTTCCAGCATGGCATTGAGTTCATTCATTTTAAAGGCATGACCTTCGGCGGTGCCCTGAACCTCGATAAAGGCATCGCCATCATTCATCACTACATTCATGTCGGTTTCAGCATTGGAATCCTCTGCATAGTCCAGATCCAGTACCGGTTCACCCTTATAGATACCGACAGAAATGGAGGCCACCTTGCCAAATAGAGGATCCTTTTTGATGGTGCCTTTTTTCAGCATATGGTTAATCGCATCAGCCAGTGCAACATAGGCACCGGTAATAGATGCGGTACGCGTACCACCATCGGCCTGTATTACATCACAGTCCAGAGTGATCATGTTTTCACCCAGTGCTTCCAGGTTGATAGCGGCGCGCAGTGAACGACCGATCAGGCGTTGTATCTCCAGTGTGCGACCACCCTGTTTGCCACGAGAAGCTTCGCGACCCGTACGTGAGCCGGTGGCGCGTGGCAGCATGCCATATTCAGCGGTGACCCAGCCTTTGCCCTTGCCTCGCATCCAGCCAGGTACTTTAGATTCAACACTTGCGGTGCATAACACCCGGGTATTACCAAATTCTACCAGTACAGAGCCTTCTGCATGCATGGTGTAATTACGGGTGATTTTAACGCTGCGCATTTCATCGGCTGAACGACCACTGGGTCTCATAGTAGATCCTCATATCAATATTGCGGGCAATTATACCCGTGTAATTGTTTGCAGTGTAGCAAGTCGCATAATTAGACGTGCTAGAATAAGTTCTTCACAGATATGGAGTTTATTTCGTGACTAAAAGTATGACTGCCTTTGCACGCACATCCACCACTCAGGATTTTGGCTCGCTGGTATGGGAGGTGCGCTCAGTTAACCATCGTTATCTCGATGTCAGTACCCGTATACCGGAGGATTTAAGAGCCATTGAGATTGCTGTCAGGGAAAAAGTTTCATCCGTGCTGAAACGGGGTAAGGTGGAATGTGCCTTACGTTTCAGGGCCGCTTCAGGTCATGCATCGGATATTCAGGTTAATGAGCCTCTGGCAAAAGCCGTGCTCGATGCCTGCAAAGTAGTCGTCAAACAGTTACATCAGCCCAGTGAAATGAATGCTATGGATGTATTACGCTGGCCAGGTGTGGTCGAGCAGCCTGAGCAGGATCTGCAACCGGTGAGTAAGGCCGCGCTTGAACTGCTGGATGAAGCACTCAATGAGCTGGTTGAAAATCGTCAGCGAGAAGGTGAACGATTACAGGAGATGGTATTACAGCGTAAACAGGCCATGCAGGAAATTGTGAATCAGGAAAAACAGCGTCGTCCTGAAATATTAAAAGCCTATCGAGAAAAAATGCTCGCTCGACTGGAAGAGTTAAAAGCCAGTCCGGATATGGATCGTTTCGAACAGGAGCTCGCCTATATTGCACAGAAAATGGATGTTGATGAAGAACTGGATCGTTTAAACAGTCATTTTAAAGAAATGACCGATGTATTTAATCGTGATGAAGCCATTGGCCGACGACTGGATTTCATCATGCAGGAACTGAATCGTGAAGCGAATACACTGGGTTCAAAATCTGTTGATAT
>JAPHQX010000081.1 GCA_026196035.1 Gammaproteobacteria bacterium | reverse complement strand
TTATGCAAAATTACTGCAGGATAATGTTCGTATTTTTGAATATCAGCCGCGTTTTTTTCATGCAAAACTCATTATCTGCGACAACTGGATATCTATGGGCTCATGCAACATTGATCGCTGGAACCTGCGCTGGAACCTTGATGCTAATCAGGAGATAGAAGATACTGATTTTGCCACTTCTGTAAAACAAATATTCGAACAGGACTTTAGTCAGTGCAGGGAAATTTTATATAATGACTGGCAACAACGGACACCATTCAACAAACTCAGGGCCTGGTTCTGGATTATCTATATTAGAATAGCTGATATAGCGCTTACCCGTCTCAGAATCCTTAAACACTGGAAAAAATTCAGAAATAAAAGAGGTTAATATGCGTTTGCTACACACTATGCTCAGAGTAGGTAATCTTCAAACATCTATCAAGTTTTACACTGAAGTACTTGATATGAAATTACTTCGACAAAAAGATTACCCCGATGGTCGATTCACACTGGCTTTTCTGGGTTATGGTGATGAGTCAGAAAATACTGTCATAGAACTGACTCATAACTGGGATACAGAACATTATGACATTGGCAATGGTTATGGCCATATCGCGATTGAAGTTGATGACGTATATCTAGCTGTCGACAAAATAAAACAGCTTAACGGCAAAGTTATTCGTGAAGCTGGGCCAATGAATGCTGGCACCACCATAATTGCTTTTGTCGAAGATCCTGATACATATCCTATTGAACTTATCGGTAAAAAATAATTATTCTCTTCTTTACTCTATATTTAACTTTATAATCCTTTTTTCATTTATTCAGCTGGTATCGATACTTTAATTATGAATTACACTTTTATCCAGAACGCCGAACAATTAATTAACATTTGCGAACAATTAAGTAACAGTGAATTTCTCTGCATTGATACTGAATTTCATCGTGAAAAAACCTACTATCCTGAACTTGCGCTTATACAAATCGCAAATAGTTCAACAGCTGTTTGCGTCGATCCTCTGGCGATAAAAGATTTACAGCCGATACTGGAACTCTTAACCAATCCAGCCATTACTAAAATTTTTCATGCAGCCCAGCAGGATATTGAAATTTTCTTTCATCATTTTAATACACTACCCACGCCAGTTTTTGACACACAGATCGCCGCCACTCTACTCGGTTATGGCGATCAGGTAGGTTATGCTGCATTGATTAAAGACATATTGAACATTGATGTGGATAAATCACAAACACGAACAGACTGGATGAAACGGCCGCTCAATGGCAAACAGCTGGACTATGCCGCATCAGATGTTATTTATCTTGCTCAGGCCTATCCAGTCTTGCTTGAGCAACTGGAAAAACATCAACGACTTGACTGGCTGGAGGATGATTTCAATCGAATCACACAAAAAGAACAATATCAGACAGACATTCATAGCATCTGGAAAAAAGTAAAAGGCCATCAGCGATTAAATGGCCAGCAGTTAGCGGTTCTTCAATTCATCGCAACCTGGCGAGAACAAACAGCTCAACAAAAAGACAGACCCAGACGCAGAATATTATCTGATGATGCTCTGATTGATATTGCACGGCAAAAAACAAATTCTGCCGAAGACATATTAGCATTACGCTCTATTACACAGTCACGAATCAATAGGCAGGATGCCGAAGCTTTAGCAAACTGCGTAAATGCCGGATTGAACCTGGACAAAGAATCATGGCCCCGCATACAAAAAAAACAGAAACTTAATTTTAATGATGATGCACTGGTTGATTGCCTTGTTGCCATACTTAAAATAGTAGGTCATAAAAACAAAATCAATCACGGTATTATGGCGACAAGAAAACAACTCGAATCCCTGGTTCAGGGTGAACGTGATTTACCTGTACTAACTGGTTGGCGCAAACAACATGGCGGCCAAACGCTAATTGATTTTATTGATGGTAAACTATCGATACACAATGACTCTGGTATCTTTAAATTAAAGAATTCATCATGACAAATATCTCAGGTATTAGCGACTTTCTTACACAGGCAGGTACTGAATTTAAAGTATTTGACCTTGGGCGACGCATTCAGGAAATTTCAAAGGAAAACTTTCTTGCTTTTGAGCAGGGTGAAATTGCTTACCCCTATCCATTACAACAACAGTCCTGGCTGGGCATTATGGTATGGCATAAAGATCAGTTAGATGATCTGGTCATCTGGTTTGTCAAATTCCCTCTTGATGCCAGTGGCAAACTCACATCTACGATCCGTGATGATTTCGTCTATCGACTTATTAATAAAGAAAAAATTGAAGCTGAATCAGAGGGTGATACCAACCCCTATGGTTTTAAACCCAAACAGGAACATATGGCAACTTTTCATGCCAGAGCTTCATTTATTTTAAATCAGGACGCTTCTAAATTTTATGCTCATGCACAGGACTATTTCGCAGGCAAGCCTGGCTATGATCAATGGGCCTTTGTCGGCTTTCAGGGGATAGCTGACATAGCCGCTCGCCTGAATGAAGGAGATAACCAGTTACACGTCATTAATGCCCTGCCCCAGTTACCTGACCAACCACTGGAGGCCTTATGCCAGTGCCTGGAGCATGAACGTATCTCAACAGAACTCACTCAGGCCCTTGGCGAACGACTGGCATCCGAACTGAAAAGTAGTGATGCCGATTCCAATATCATTTCATTATTAATCCGTGCACTCTCCGGCTCAGAGGACTCAGCACTGTGTTCCGATTACTTACAGCAGGTACTGAGATCTGAACATGCAAAACACGCTGAAGTGATTGCATCTATCAGTGGTCGTTGCTGGACTTATCTGAATCAAACAGAAATGATGCATGCATTTCTCGAAAATCTGGCCCAGTGTCCGGAAGGACAGGAATTTTTCAACCTGGTCATCCTTGATCTGGTTAATATTCCTGGTATTCAGGCAACCTTAAATGCAGCCATACGCTCACCCGACAGATCAGCACAACTCTCCAGGGCTATTGGTGAGTTATTTCAGCAATTTACTCAATAAATCAATATTCGACTTGAGCTAATAGCGCTAACTATCGGTTTAATCACTGCTTTTTATTGCATGGAATAACTAATTAGGCTATAAATCAGTGACTGTTTTTTTCCAGGACACCATAATGAATAATGTCAGTATGCTTATCCCTAAACGCCAGCACCCTACCTGGATTAAAGACCTGCAACAAACAGAAACTGATGCTGTTGTCATGTTGGACATTCCTTTACTCGGCACTATCACTGCCGGTAATCCCATTGAGCGTATTGAAGATCAGGATCGAGTTTCCGTACCCGCCAGTATGGTTAAACACAATACTTATGCCTTGCGTGTTTCTGGCCATTCGATGATCGATGACAACATTCAGGATGGTGACATCATCATTGTTGAAAAACGTGAATCTGCAGAAAACGGACAATCCGTCGTGGCTCTGATTAACAATGAACAGGTTACCCTGAAAAAATTCTATATAGAAGCCAATGGTATTCGCCTGCAACCCGCCAATCCTGACATGGAACCCATTATGTTAAAAAATGAGGAAGTACAGGTACTGGGTATAGTCTCGGGCATTATTCGAGACTTTCAGAACCAGGGATAATCTGATTACCCCTGGATACCCAGCAGTTGTTTTACAGCAGCTATCTCTTCCTGCGCATTATCCAGAACCTGCACTGCAAAATTTGGTGCCTGTTTATGTTTATCCGAAAACAGCTTTTTAAATGCAGGTACCTGATCTATTTTTGGTAAATTCTTAATATCTTTATGGTGCAACATACTATAAATATGCGCCAGCATAATCATATCGGTAAAATCGATTGCCTGGCCTGAGTCACGTTGCCAGTTTTCAGCACCTTCAATAACCTGAAGCATCTCTTCAGGAAAATCCCAGTTCTTTATAACCATATCACCCACAACAGTTCTTAGTTTTTGAATGATATGCTCCAGCTCATGATCATCACTGATTTCCAGACCCGTTTTTTCAATATAACTAAGAACTGGAATCACCCCGATATCATGTATCAGACCCGCCAGTAATAATTGATCAGCTTCAAATGTTTTTACTTCAGCCGCCAGAGCCGAGCTGATTGCCGCAATTTCAACACTATGCTCATACAGCTTCACCATTCTGGTTTTCAGGATTTCAGATTTACTGGTAAATAATTGCTTCATAGAAAGACTAATCACCAGATTGCGCGTTGCAGACAGACCTAATCGAAGGATCGCCTCTTTAATACTATTTACAGGTGAAACACCACGGTTAAGCGGGCTATTAGTCACCTGTATTAATCTCGCTGCCATGGCCGGATCAGCTTCAATAATACGTGCGACATCACCTGCTTCCACATTAGGGTGACTCACTGCAGTTTTAATTTTTAATGCAATCTCCGGCAAACTGGGTAATTGTAACTGGCCCGTATTATAAGCATGCATAATTTCATGGAATAATTGCCCCTCGACACCTGAAATTTCGATGGTCTCCAGCTGCTCACCATTGATTATTTCATCCTCCAGTAGTGTATTGAATAATTGCCGGTCAAATCGAGCAATATAACTTTTTGATTTAACCTTGAAATAGGTATTATGCGCATTCTCAACAAACAGGGGGTAAAGTGCTCGATTATCTGAAGCGGATAATGACTGCGGCATTTCATCCTTTTCATGTAACACAATATTACCTTCCATCAAATACACTAACCATCGATGCTCATCCTGTACATCGACCTTATCACCAGGTAATAAATCAATAATTTTAGCCTTGTCAGCCATTTTCTGGCGATCCTCCAGACATAAGTCTCGAAAAGGAACCAGATTTTTAACCACAGTCATATCTAACTGATATTCAGCCATTCAGTAATCCTGCAAAATCATTTAAAAAATAAAGGGAATGAATTCCCTGACATATAAACCGCATAATATAAAAATAAATGATTAAAGCGCACTAATAATTTTCTAAATTAAGGAATATCATGAATAAAAACCATAAATCATGTACCCATAAATCATCATAAAGTGATAACAATTTAGTCTTAAATTACGCTATAGTCTTATTGATCTGTAATTAAATGACCATCTGGAGCAATAGTTTATGATTAGAAGAAAAATCCTCCTCAGCGGCATATTCCTGACTCTGTTTGGCTGCCTCCCATTTAGCGTATTTGCCGAACATTCTCTCAAATTTGGTGATTATATTGTTCATTTTAATGCTTTTCGAAGCGATTCATTAACACCGGACATTGCCAAAGCCTATCAGCTAACTCGAAGAAACAACCGTATGGTAGTCAATATTACGGTTCAGAAACAAACTCCTGAAGGCAAAACACAACCTGTAAAAGCCAATGTCACCGGATTTGCCAGCAACCTGACGGGTCAGGTTAAAAATCTGGAATTTCGTGAAATTCATGATGGTGATGCCATCTACTATCTAGCTCAGAGCCAGATCTCTAATCGTGAAACACTGAAATTTGATATTAAAGCTGTTCCTGAAGGTGAAACCATCAGCGCCAATGTCAAATTTAAACAACAGTTTTTTACTGATTAAGATCATAAGTAACCCGGCTGAAATACATAGCCGGGTTACTTATTCATAACTAAAATCATCAAATTTTAAACTTTTTGTTGATTTAAACCATGTAATCAACACCTGCATTACCATCCATTAGCTAATTCAGATACAATTCGCATCAATAATATTTCTACAAACCATAAATAAAAAGGCCTTACCCCGTTATGATGAATCAAAATGCTTTTAACCGTGAAGAATTACTAAAATGCGGCCACGGCGAACTTTTTGGCGAGGGCAATGCTCAACTCCCCGTCCCTAATATGTTGATGATGGATAGAATTACCCATATTTCAGATCAGGGCGGTGAATATAATAAAGGTGAAATCAAGGCAGAACTGGATATCACACCTGATCTCTGGTTTTTTGAATGTCATTTTCCGGGTGACCCTGTGATGCCCGGTTGCCTGGGGCTTGATGCCATGTGGCAAATTGTAGGTTTTTATCTGGGCTGGATGGGTCACCCGGGTAAAGGACGAGCACTGGGTGTAGGTGAGGTAAAATTTACCGGTCAGGTACTACCCACTGCAAAAACTGTCAGCTACCAGATTAATATTAAACGCGTTATTGCTCGCGGGTTAATTATGGGCATTGCCGATGGCTCGGTATCGGTTGATGGTCGGGAAATTTATACTGCAAAAGGTTTGCGCGTTGGGCTTTTTACAAAAACAGACGACTTTTAGGTTTTAGCAGCATGAAAAGAGTAGTAATTACCGGTATAGGAATCGTTTCCTGTCTGGGCAATGATAAAAAAACAGTCACCGACTCACTGCGTGAAGGCAAATCAGGTATCAGCTTTCAGGAAGAATACAAAGAAGCGGGGATGCGTAGCCATGTGGCAGGGCATGTCAATATAGATCTGGATGCTCACATTGATCGCAAAGTTAAACGATTCATGGGTGATGCAGCCGCGTTTGCCTACATTTCTATGCAGCAGGCGATTGAAGATTCAGGTCTCACTGATGAACAGGTTTCCAATGTACGCACTGGCCTGATTGTTGGTTCTGGTGGTGGATCGCCATCCAATCAGATTATTGCTACCGATACATTACGTGAAAAAGGTATTCGACGCGTAGGCCCTTATATGGTGCCACGTACTATGTCCAGCACCGTATCAGCCTGTCTGGCAACACCTTTCAAAATCAAAGGGGTTAATTACTCCATCAGCTCCGCCTGTGCCACAGGTACTCATTGCATTGGCAATGCAGTTGAACAGATCCAGCTGGGTAAACAGGATGTGGTTTTTGCCGGCGGCGGTGAAGAAGAACACTGGTCATTAAGCATGTTGTTCGATGGCATGGGGGCTTTATCAACCAAATATAATGACACGCCAGAAACCGCTTCTCGACCTTACGATTCAACCCGTGATGGTTTTGTTATTGCCGGTGGCGGTGGCATCGTCGTAGTAGAAGAGCTGGAACACGCACAAAAACGCGGTGCAAAAATCTATGCTGAAATTACAGGTTATGGCGCAACATCAGATGGTCACGATATGGTCGCACCTTCAGGTGAAGGCGCTGTTCGCTGCATGCAACAGGCACTGGCAACGGCTAATAATCCTGTCGATTACATCAATACACACGGCACCAGTACCCCGGTGGGTGATGTTAAGGAAATCCAGGCGATACGTGAAACCTTCGGTGATAACATCCCGCCACTCAGCTCCAGTAAATCATTATGTGGTCATTCACTGGGCGCTGCTGGCGTACAGGAAGCTATTTACTGCTTGCTCATGATGGAAAATAATTTTATTCAGGCATCAGCCAATATTGAAAATATGGATGAAGAAGTAGCAGACATGCCGATTGTCACCCAACGTATTGATGACGCAAAACTGGATACTGTTTTGACCAATAACTTTGGCTTTGGCGGCACCAATGCCTGTCTTGTTTTAGAAAAATACAAGAATTAATCCTGCCCCGAGACCTTCATTGAAGGTCTCAGTTCCTCTGCAAAATTTCAACATACCATCACCCATTCAGGCACTAAAGTGCACTCTCAACTCAAATACCTTACACTGCCTTAATGAGTCATCCTGAAAATTTTCAATCACTCAAACCTGACCTCATCATTGATGCCGTTGAAAGTCTGGGTCTGGAATGTGATGCACGCATTTTCCCTTTAAACAGTTATGAAAATCGTGTCTATCAAATTGGCCTGGAAAACCAGGATCCGATTATAGGAAAATTTTACAGACCGGCTCGCTGGAGTAATCCGCAGATTATCGAAGAACATATATTTACCCAGGAACTGGCTGATCTGGAAATCCCAGTCGTTGCGCCTTTGTCTTTTGACGGCAAAAGTTTAATGACTCATAACAACTTCAGATTTGCACTGTTTCCACGAAAAGGTGGCCGTACACCTGAACTGGATAATCTTCAGCATCTGGAATGGATGGGTCGATTTCTCGGGCGCATTCATGCGGCTGGTTCGGTAAAACCATTTAAACATCGCCCGGGCATTGATATTCAAAGCTTTGTTATAGAACCCGGTCAATTCCTGATCGACAATAATTTTATTCCTGACTATCTGCATGATGCTTATCAAAGTCTTTCTGAAGATATTTTAAAACTGCTGCAACAGCATCTGGCATCTGTTCACTATGACAATATTCGTCTGCATGGCGATTGCCATCCGGGAAATATACTCTGGACAGATAAAGGCCCACATTTCGTTGATTTCGATGATTGCCGAATGGGACCAGCCATACAGGATTTATGGATGTTACTGTCCGGCTCAATTAACGACCAAAGAAAACAGCTTAATGCCATTCTGGACGGTTATTATGAATTTCATGATTTTAATCCTGCTGAGGTCAGGCTTGTAGAAACATTAAGAACCCTGCGCATCATTCATTATTCAGGCTGGCTAGCACGACGCTGGGATGATGCGACCTTTCCGTTAAATTTCCCCTGGTTTAACACAGCCAGTTACTGGGAACAGCACATTCTTGAACTTAGAGAACAGTTCTCACTATTACAGGAAAATGAACAACTCAGCCTGTAAGTAAGCCGAATGAAATCAGCTAAAATAATCCAATAATCTGGTATCTGGCAGATAAATCACTGTCTTTTTCAGAGAAAACCGCTAGAATTAATTAATACTACGAATATCAATGGCATAGAACAATGACTAAAAGAAGCTTATCAACTCTGGTTTTTATTTTATCAAGCCTGTACGCAAGCACACTGCTGGCAGATAGACCTGCAGCCTATGATGAAATGACAACACCGGAAAGTAACACAGAACAGCCCATTGCTACTGATGATGCTCGCCCTGCAGCTGATGACACAAAAGAAGTTATAGATGTTACAGAACAAAGTGGTGATGTTTTAGGCATGCCAACTGAACAGCTAGGAACACAAACAGTTTCCGTAAGGACTCTGGACTTCCCTCGACGCGGAATGACTCAGGACAAGGTACAGAATGAACTGGGGCGTCCAGTAGAGATTGTACCTGCTGTCGGTAAACCACCGATAACCCGCTGGGTCTATGATGACCGGATTGTTTACTTTGAATACAGTTCAGTTATTCATGTGGTCGCAAAATAAGACTTTTTTCTGGATACTATATTCATACATGACATAATTAACTGTCATGTATGAAACATTAAATTTACAGCTCCCGTCACCCGTTACTCAAATTCACGATAGCCTTTTAGAACAGAAAAAGATAAAACTGTTCATTAAACGTGATGATCAGATACACCCTCATATTCAGGGCAATAAATGGCGTAAGCTAAAGTACAACCTGATAGCTGCACGATCAAAAAAATTCGATACCCTACTCACATTTGGTGGTGCATTTTCCAATCATATACATGCCACAGCCGCTGCAGGGCATTATTTAAATTTCAAAACCATTGGTATTATACGTGGAGAAGAGACCCTCCCCCTGAACCCCACTTTACAGGATGCAATAAACTGGGGAATGGAACTAAACTACATTTCTCGATCTCAATACAGAGAAAAGAGTTCAGCTGAATTTATTGAACAGCTGAAACATAAACATGGTAATTTCTTTCTAATTCCTGAAGGCGGCAGCAGTTCATATGCTTTAAAAGGATGTGAAGAAATAATAAAAGAACTGGACGAAGACTATGACTATGTGTGTGCTGCCTGTGGAACAGGCGCAACATTGGCTGGCATTATTAGCGGACTCAATAATAAATCAAAAACACTTGGATTCCCTATACTCAAGGCAGGAACCTATATCGAACAAGAAGTAAATAATTTCCTGAAAAAGAATAATCGCACGAACCTCAATAACTGGAAAATAGAAAAGAATTACCATTTTGGTGGTTATGCAAAAACCACCGGGGAACTCATCTCTTTCATTATTGACTTTCATGAGAAACATAATATACGACTGGATCCAGTATATACGGCAAAAATGTTTTATGGATTATTCGATTTAATTGAGAAAGATTATTTCAAACCAGAAACCAGGATAATAGCTATTCATACAGGAGGACTACAGGGCTTGCGCGGATTCAACTTAAAACTAAAACAATAATTTAATCGGTCAAATAAATTATGTTATTCTCATGGCGTATTCGCCCTGAAGAAACAACATCCACACAATCAACACCCTTGATTGCCTGCTGCATATCAACATAATTATCCATCATTAATTTTGATATTTGCATACAGCTATGCAAAGGATTTTTAGACTTGCGCTTAATCATATCAACTTGAAACTGCAATCCTTTTAATCGATTACGGTACCGATCAGGAGCACTATCAATTAATTTCTCACAATAAAATCGCCGAAGCCTTTCAAGCTCATCAGGGTCATCACTTGCAAGCAGTTTAAGATAATCAAAATCAGGTAATTCCATTTCTAAATAACTCACTAAACTAACTACTTAGTAAGTTAATTTATCACCTCATGAAGCAACGATCAAACAGCAAATAAACAAGCCTTTTTGATCACTATTATTCAATGAGTTACGTAATATTTGTTACAAATAAGATTAGGCCTACAGGGAAGCATGGCAACTATATGGGAGAAATCAGTTTAGCTCATTAAGCTCTTTATACGCCGATATGTAGTCACCGGCAAAGGAGGAGAACTCATCAAATTCACGACTCACATCTGAAGTTATAATTTTTTCATCTACTTCTTTATCGTTAAAACTAACCTGATAATTTTCCTTTAAGTCAAAGCTCTTTTTATATTCAATGAATTCATTGGCCAGTTGTTTTTTATATTCAGAGTATTCTTTATTTATACTATCAACCTGACTTTTATATTCATCTTTAAAATCTGAAAAACTCTCTGTTTTATTTTGCCGACGGATGCCATACTCACCATCAGGTGACTCAATATTCAAGCCGCCTTCCTGCAAGGCAATCATATTATTGCCTTCATTTGCATCAACAATAAATGTAGTACCACGTATGCCGATAGTTGCAAACTTTGTATAAACTTTTTTCGGCTGCCTTGTCAGAACCTTCTTAAAGATATAATAGACTTTTCCACTCAACTGAGACAACCAGCCCGACTTTTCAACCCTCAGCACGCTCTTCTCATGCAACACTGACAAAGCGCCATCACTAAACTGAATAACAGCTTTACTGTTCCCTTCAGTCACTACCGTCTCATTATTGTTGATCAGAAATTTTCGTTTTGCAGGAATTATTCTTTCATTTTTATCATCAACTATATAAACATGACCCTGTATTTTTACTATCCTGCCACGAATATTATCGGCCTGCGCCAGGCCCGACAATACAAAAACAATAACCAGTGAAACATATATTCTATTAATCATCTCTAACTACACATTAATCAAGCACACCTTCCAGTCTTTCAAGGTCATTTATAACACGCCATGTACCACCACCATCTTCAACTCTCTGAGTCCATTCCTCAACTCTCTTCATGTATTCGCGCGGATCAACATTATCAGACTGTAATTTAGTTACATTAAGCGCAGTAACTTTTATATCGGTTAAAGTAATTGGAAAATCACGTACATGACCTTTCTTTACCTCTTCCTTTAAATCAGAAAAGATTAGAATATATTTATAACCAGCCCCAGTTTCATTTAAATATTCAATCGCCTGCAACATTCCGCCAGTTATATCTGTATACGCACTTCCTTTAACCTCTTTAGTAAATTTTTCTACAATTTCATTAAATGTTCTTTTCTCGGCATTGGCTTTAGAAGGCCTCATATCAAATGTGATTTTTGCAATCAGGTCTTTTTCACTGAAACTTTCACTGTCAATCCTGGCCACTGCAAAAGAATCCCCCGAATTAAGGTTACCCAATAAATATTTAATTATATTTTTAGCCTTATCCAGTTGTTTTGTATAAGTACCAGATGTATCCAGCAACATATACACTGCTTTCGTCTGTGGCTTAGGGTCAGAACATGCTGTTAGCGTAATAACTAATACAGCAACAATTCCTGCAAAATATTTCATTTCATAACTCCATAAATCAATTATTTAAAAAAGGCCTATCCTGAACTGCATCCATCTCTGATGAGTCTTTTTTATTTTTAAAAACCTGCTCAATTCTTAGTGGCAGAAATATAAACAGGTCATAAATATTCACAATCAGCTGACCAAAACCTTTTATTAGACTGGCTAACTGCCTGATAATAAATGACAGTGAATTGAGAAACCACACCAGGACCAGACCTAATACTGTTCTTGATGAGTGTATGAATGACTCAAGTGGAATTGCCGCAAAGGTTAATGCAAACGGCAATATAAATCCCATTACCATTTGCCCTACTGATGGTATCCATCTGAATTCCGGCTCAGCCGCTTCTACTCCAGACAGCATCTGTGTCAATGCTTCCTTATCCGCAGCCAGCATATCACGCATATAGGCTAACGAGGATTCAATAGAAGCAAACACAAACAGAAAACTTAAACTAACCCAGAGGATTATTTTCAGCTTCTTATCATCAAGCGTACTAATAACCGGGAATAATCGTGTCACACCCAGTGCTTCCATAAGAAATAATCCCAATGAAACTTCCAGCGCTATGATAAACAATGCAGCAACATCAGATGACTTGATTGAGCCCAGATAACTACCCGCACCCACCATTTCCGACATGGGTAATGCAACCAGCTGAAAGTTAACGTAGCCACCGATAATGGCAATGAACAGAACCAGACCTGATATAAAAAATTGTGTTAACGATGATGATGACAACATTCTTTCTGCATAATCCGTTTTTGCCAGGATCTCTTCATAATGTTTCATCTGCTCATCAATTACATTTGAACGATTTTCAAGTCCGGTTATTTTTTTCTCAACATTGGTGAGGATTTTTGTCAATGATCGCCAGAATGGCATCATTTTCTTCAATAAGGCATGACGTTCCTTATTTGCTTTTCTGTAGGCACTAACGTCCTTATCAAGGGATTTCTTAAGTGTACTGTGTATATCATTCAGGATTTTAGCGACAACTGGAGAACCATTAGACGGAATTTCTGCCACTGCCTCAATCGCTCGTAACCACTCAGGCGGCTGAGGAGGTACTTCCCCGGATTGCACATAATCTTCATCTATGCGCGTAATCTGCTCTTTAAGATCTCTCTGTAAAGAGGGGTAACCACTTAGATCTCTATTCACTAAAGCTTCGACACGCTGAAATTCTCGCTCAATACCTCTTTCAGTAGCATCACGACCATGTGCAAGCAGTACCTCTCTATTTCTCTGTTTGAGACGACTCTCCACCAGCATGATAGACTTCGCCATAAGCCTTAAAGCCTGTCGCAGGCCATGAGTAATGGTTAATATGGCTTTATGTGCGGGGATACGCGCTATATAGAGTACCAGCATAAAAATAAGCACCCAGATCACTATTGAGATCGCGGGTTGACTGGGCATCCACATGTTCCAGAAATCAGCTGACGCCATTATCGGCCTCCGTTTTAATTATAATTCTCAGGTTAGTTTAGTCAGATATCAGACATTTATCTTGTAATCCCAGCCCTATCAGCCATATCTATAAATAATTTGTGATAACACACACGTTTTAGCTATAGCTATTCATTAGCTATTTTAGCTTTAGCCCGTTTACCAGGTATTTGAAATGCCACTGACACTGTCTTTCTGATCAATTAATGACAGGTACTTTGAGAAACTATCCAGAGTGGATATATATAGATTGAGGCCATTATCTGTTATTTATAAACAAACAATGACCTTTGGAGACTTTTTCAGGCTACTTTTAAATCAATTGAGCGGTGCTTACGACGTGACTGGTCATTGCCACCCGTTTTTGTCCCACGATGCTTATAACGCACATTGGGCTTACGTTTATTACCAAATGATTTCTTCTGGCCGTGATTAGCCTTTGGCCTGGCTAATTTTGGCTCAAGCCCTTCAACTTCGGTTAAATCAAGCCGGGCATCAATAAACTTTTCTATGCGAGATAACAACATCCAGTCCTGAGGCCCCACCAGTGAAACGGCTACGCCTGTTGAGCCGCCACGGCCGGTACGCCCAATACGATGCACATAATCTTCAGCCTGCATCGGCAAATCAAAGTTAATAACATGACTGATACCTTTGATATCCAGGCCACGTGCAGCGACATCAGTTGCCACCAGTACACGGGTCTTCTTGCGTTTGAGATTCTCTACTGTTCTACGTCGCATACCCTGCTTCATATCACCGTGCAGGGCTTCACAGGTTAAGCCTTCTTCTTTCAATCGAATCGAAAGCTCATCAGCACCCCTTTTGGTTGCTGTAAAGATAATCGCCTGATTCAACTCATCCCTACCCAGAATATGGGACAACAGGGCACGCTTATGCCTGTAGTCATCGGCCTGATGCACATGCTGAGTAATAGACTCATGTTTAACCTTCACACCTGAAACCTGCAGACGAACCGGCTGTTTTAGTATCTGACGAGCAATTTTAGCGATTTCACCTTCAAGAGTTGCCGAAAATAATAAGGTCTGACGGCTGTCAGGTGTTTCAGCTGCAATCTTTTTCACATCATCAACAAAACCCATATCCAGCATCCTGTCAGCCTCATCCAGAATCAGCAGTTCCAGACGAGAGAAATCAATTCGACCTGAATTCATATGATCAATCAGACGCCCTGGAGTCGCTACCAGCAGGTCAAGCGGCTTCTTCAGCATACGCATTTGGGGCGGATAAGGCGTACCACCCACAACCGAGCCTGAGCTCATACGGACATGTTTGGTGAATTTATAAATATTGTCGGCCACCTGAGTCGCCAGTTCACGGGTTGGTGTTAATACCAGCACTCTAGGGCCTTTACCGCTACCAGGCTTATTAGTGATCAGACGCTGTAATGCGGGCAAGACAAAAGCCGCTGTTTTACCGGTTCCCGTAGGCGCAGAAGCCATAAGATCCTGTCCCTGAATAATGGGGGGAATTGCCTGCTGCTGAATATCGGAAGGTGTTGTGTAGCCGCTGTCTTCTACTGCCTTGAGTAGTTTCGAGTCGAGTTCAAAATTCTGGAATGACAATGTATATACCCCGTTAAGCTGGAATCATGATGATTCAGCCTGTACAAATTCAAGATGGTTATCACGCTCACCAACCTTGACTTGCCAACAGGTCTAGAAACGCTACAGAGCAGGAATAGAATTCGCTGCAAGCAGCTGACTATACAGAAATACAGGGTGAAAAGATACAGTATATTAGAATATAATTATACTAATCAACGAATTCAGCGGAAAGACAAGGCATTATTCAGATGCCTTTTATTAACTTAGATTTCAGATAACGAATTATCTGATGGCAGAAAATACAATCCCAACTATCAATAATCAGCCTCAATAATGAAATCATCATTGACAGAAGTTTCATAACTTGCATAAATTGATTCTATTTTTTCTCTTTTAGGGCTATCTGTCATATCCAGCTTAAATGAAATTATTTTTAACTTATTACCAAATATTAACCGGCAACTATCTAATGCAGCTGAAAAAAAAGATGCTAACACTTTTGGTCGAGGCCCAATAAAAGCTAATTGATACTCGATTGGATAATCGAATAAAACTACCTTTATACCAAGATCGTTTTTTATAAAATCAAGCTTATCGCTCGAATCTCTACGATGAGCAATATAAACAAGCTCTGTATTACCGAAATACTCTTTTACCTTGTTTAATTGTGCCAGGTAAACCTCCTGACTCATAATAGCAACCTCACTGAGTGGAGATCCTATAAAATATGCCACATCAGAAACAGGGAGATCATTGACCGCCGATCTTAAATATTTGAAATCATTTCTTACAATCTGGTCATTATCATTAATTGAGATATCATACGCAGTAAAAAAACAAGCGCTTTCCTTCTCTTTATCTTTAATGCCCTGAATATATTTCTTACCAATCAGTTTAATTTTCTTTCTGACAGAAAAGTCTGGGGCAGCAATAAGACCCTGTTTACGCTGCTTGGCTAACTCGATAGTTCCATTACCATCGTCTAAAAAAAACAGCCTCTCATGAGGTGTAATATTAATAAAATGGCTCATGTAGACATATTTCGTATATCCTGCAAATATATATTTGACACTTCCAAGATATCTGCTGATTTTATTTAAACGACGTATATAAAAGAATGATTTTTTGAAAACATTTAGTTGCTGAAGATTCCATAGAGCATTATGACTATTATTAAATGGGCTACCAAAAAACATATTAACATCATTCAGAATTACTACATTACTCCACTCATTAATTTTATTTGCTAAATTGAGTATCTGAGGCTGGCTTTTTCTATCACCCATAATAATTAAGATGCAATCATTAGCATCTAAATTAAAATGATGCCTGGCCTCAATTGCGTTTAGTAACTGGAGCGGCGTTTTAATCAGAAAGATGCTTTTCATTTGCCCACTTTATATTTCAAGCTAATAATAGTTCCTTCTTTTCAGGACAGGAAAAATATTAAATTTTGTTTCACCAGGAGCTTAAATGCCAAATTTGTTTATAATGCTATCGTAATCAGAAGGCTGACCCATATCTATCCAGTAATCTGTAATTTCATACGTCTTATTTACATAACCTTTAGCATTTAAAAGCTCAAACAAAGTAGGCATATCGAAAAATTCGTCTTTGGGTACATGTTTCAATACTTCAGGGTTAAATACATAAATACCCGTGTTTATATAATAATTATGCTTTGGCTTCTCTTCCAGGTTCAGAATATTATTATTTGTATCAATTTCTATGACACCATAAGGAATTTGATAACTACTTTTTCTAACACACATAGTGGCAGTCGACGAGTTACTCTTGTGGTAATCAAGTAATTTTTCATAGTCAACTGAGGTAATAACGTCTCCATTAGTAACAAAGAATGGCTCATTAATCTCAGGATCCATCAAACTCAATGCACCTCCAGTACCGAGCCTTTTTGTTTCTTCTAGATATTTTATTTCTACACCAAACTCCTGCCCATCTTTGAAATGGTTTCTAATCACTTCAGATTTATAGTTAACGCTTAAAACAAACTTAGTAAACCCATGAGATGCAAACATATCAACAATATGCTCAAGCATTGGTTTTTGACCTGCCATAAGCATGGGCTTCGGGACATGCTTAGTTAATTCACCAAGGCGTGTACCTAATCCACCAGCCATAATGACCACCCAGTTTGGCTTCAAGTCAAATTCATCATCATCGATAGTGACGACATCTTGTAAAGTGCCATCCGAACCGATAAGTGGCATATGTTTGCGATGAAGTTCTTTTAATCTATGAATAACCTGCTGCTTAGGCGTACCATAATCCATCACAACGGGTTCTTTATTAATAATATCTAACAAATCAGTTTTATCATCAAGTATTGCACGTCTAATATCGCCGTCAGTTAAAATCCCAAGCAACTTATGGTCATCATCAATAATTGCAAGAAAACCATTGCCATTTTGATCAATAATTTTAATTGCCTCTTTAAATGTAGAGGAGCTGGAAAGAACCATATTCTTCATTGAAGATCCTTCGCCAGAAATGCACGATCTTTCATGACTTTATTTTTAAGTTTATGATTTATCAATAATTCAATGTCATCTTTCGCATTATCAGTATCAATCATTTTTAGCTCAATGTCTTCTTCTGTCAGCATATGACCAATCTCTAGATTATGTTTTGCCACGGGTATTTTTTGTCTGTTTCTATAATTGATTTCTTTTGCATTCATCTCGAACAGGTCAGCTTCATCAATATTGAGTATTTTATCAAGAAAAGTAAGCCTTGATATTATAGTCGATATCTTTTTAGCACCTACAGCCGATTGAAAGTCTATTCTTTCAATTCCTTCGTCTACAGTGATATGCTTCTCAAATATTCGAGCACCCAATATATAGGCGTAGTCATTACTTATAATCGCCATTTCATCATCAAAAGAAGAATGATCGGCATATCCAATTGCACTGGATGGATACTTATTTTTAAGTTCTTTAATCCTACTTAGCTTGATATCTTGTAATTCAGATGGATAGGACTGAAACCCAACCATAAGAGTAGTATCTCTATCTTTATATTTATTTAACACATAGTCGATTTCATCAAGCGTTCTTCCACCCACGCCAAAAATT
>JAPHQX010000033.1 GCA_026196035.1 Gammaproteobacteria bacterium | reverse complement strand
CTGTATGACAATACTGATTTTTCCGCCCGAGAAGTGGTCGAGAAAAGCCTGAATATTGCCGGTGATATCTGTATCTATACCAATCAAAACCTTACCATTGAAGAAATAACCTATTAGGTAGTAACACTTATGTCTGAAATGACACCTCGGGAAATCGTTCAGGAACTGGATAAACACATTGTTGGCCAGCAGTCAGCCAAGCGGGCAGTGGCCATAGCTCTGCGCAATCGCTGGCGTCGTCAGCAGGTGGCTGAAGAACTGCGCAATGAAATTACCCCGAAGAATATATTAATGATTGGCCCGACCGGCGTCGGCAAGACAGAAATAGCCCGCCGTCTGGCCAAGCTGGCGAATGCCCCCTTTATTAAGGTAGAAGCCACTAAATTTACCGAAGTTGGCTATGTTGGTCGCGAAGTTGATTCTATCGTGCGCGACCTTGTTGATATGTCGGTAAAAATGACCCGTGAAATAGAAGTCGATAAAGTCCGTCATCGTGCAGAAGAATCCGCAGAAGAACGTATTCTTGATGCCCTGTTACCACCACCGCGTAACAGTTTTGGTGAGCCAGAGCCGATGGAACCGAGCGCCACGCGAGAGAAATTTCGCGACAAGCTAAAAGCCGGTGAGCTGGATGATAAGGAAATCGAGATTGAGGTTAGCGCTTCATCCATTGGTGTGGAAATCATGGCACCACCGGGCATGGAAGAAATGACCAGTCAGTTGCAGGGTATGTTCCAGAACATGTCCGGTGGTAAAACCAAACCGCGCAAGATGCGCATTGCCGAAGCCAGAAAAATCATGATCGATGAAGAAGCGGCGAAGATGGTCAATGAAGAGGATCTCAAGCATCGCGCAGTGCAGAATGCCGAACAGAATGGCATCGTGTTTATTGATGAAATCGACAAGGTCGCCAAACGGGGTGAAACTTCCGGCGCCGATGTTTCCCGTGAAGGTGTTCAGCGCGATCTGTTACCGCTGGTCGAGGGCTGTACCATCAGTACTAAATACGGCATGGTCAAAACCGATCATATCCTGTTTATTGCATCAGGCGCCTTTCATCTGTCCAAGCCATCAGACCTGATTCCCGAGCTACAGGGGCGTTTGCCCATTCGCGTTGAGCTGGAAGCATTAACAACCGAGGATTTTGTGCGTATTCTGACAGAACCGGATGCATCACTGACCACTCAGTATCAGGCTCTGCTGGAAACCGAGGGTTTCACAATTGAGTTTGCTGAAGAAGGCATCAATCGTATTGCCAGTGTGGCTCACGAAGTGAATGAGCGTACCGAGAATATTGGCGCTCGTCGATTGCATACGGTGATGGAACGATTGCTGGATAATATATCTTATGAAGCATCGGATCGTTCAGGGGAGAGCATGAGTATTGATGCTGCTTTTGTAGAAGAGGCTCTGGGCGATCTGGTTGAGGATGAGGACCTGAGTCGTTACATACTTTAATAAAGAAGCCGGTTTATTTAAGGTTTCTTACCAAACAGGCTCTGTAGAATAGCCGTTCGATTATTAGATAACAGGCAGGCTGCTATTTGAGATGGCAGTCCTGGTAAGCTAAGGATTTATTATGTCAAAACCAACAAGTATTAACCTGCATCAGAAATCACGAATTCTGGAAATCGAATTTGATGATGGCGCAGCCTACAAATACACCTGTGAATTTTTACGTGTTCATTCCCCTTCCGCAGAAGTGACCGGCCATGGTCCGGGCGAAGAGATTCTTCAGGTGGGTAAAGAAGGTGTGAATATCACGGCTATTGAGCCAGTAGGTCATTATGCCCTTAAATTGATATTTGATGATAACCACGACACCGGCCTCTATTCATGGCAATATTTACAGGAACTGGGCGCCCATTATGATGAGAAGTGGCAGAATTATTTAAACCGTCTTAAAGATGCTGGCGTAGAACATAAAGAATTAGCTAATTAAGAATATAACTATGAGCGACAATAAAACACATTTCGGATTTGAACAGATACCTGCCGATGAAAAAGTGAAGCGGGTAGCCGGTGTATTCCATTCGGTCGCTGAAAAATATGATGTGATGAATGATGTCATGTCACTGGGTATTCATCGATTATGGAAGCGTTTTACGCTCAGTCAGACCGGTTTGAAAGCGGGTCAGAAAGTCCTTGATCTGGCGGGTGGTACGGGTGATCTGGCACTGCGTATGTCGCGCATGGTCGGCGCTTCCGGTGAAGTCGTATTGTCTGATATTAATGCCTCCATGTTAAATAAGGGTCGGGAGCGTTTACTGGATAAGGGCATAGCGGGCAATATGCGTTATGTACAGGCCAATGCCGAATGTCTGCCGTTTCCCGAGAACTACTTTGATTGTATTACCATGGCCTTTGGGTTGCGTAATGTGACGGACAAGGATCAGGCGCTGAAGTCCATGTATCGAATCCTCAAGCCGGGTGGCCGGTTGCTGGTACTGGAATTCTCCAAACCGGTAGCGCCGGGGCTGGCACCGATTTATGATACCTATTCATTTAAATTACTACCTGCCATGGGCAAGCTGATTGCCAATGATGCTGATAGCTATCGATATCTGGCAGAGTCCATTCGTATGCATCCTGATCAGCAAACGCTGAAAGAAATGATGCAAACAGCCGGTTTCGATAAGGTTTCCTATCACAATATGACCGGTGGTATAGTGGCGCTACACAAAGGCTTTAAGATTTAATCAATCAAGGTTGAGATTTGGGCTTACCACAACTCGTTATCGCGTCGTTTGAAACCGCGTTTAATCAATACATTGCACTGGATCCAGATGCAATGCCTCGCTTTGAAGCTATGGAAGGCAAAGTTATTGCCATAGACATCACCGGTATTAATGAAACTTTATATCTGTTCCCCGGAATGGATGGCATGATGCTGATGAGTGATTTTGATGGTGAAGCCGATACTACACTCAGCGGCACCCCGCTTGCGCTGGCACGATTAAGCCTGGAAAAAAATGCCATGCCGGTTTTATTTACCGGAGATGTCACTATTACTGGCGACACTCGTCTTGGTCATCAGTTTAAAAAGATCCTCGCCAGCCTGAATATTGACTGGGAAGAACAGTTGTCACGTATCACAGGCGATTTGATTGCCCGGCAGATTGGTAATGGTGTAAAAGATCTTTCCAGCTGGCTAAAGCGAAGTAAACAGTCCTTTGATCTTGATATTGGTGAATATCTTCAGGAAGAAAGTCATATCCTGCCGACCAGGCCGGAAGTAGATCGATGGGTGGGGAATGTTGATGGACTGAGAAATGCCATTGACAGGTTGCAGGCACGAGTTAACCGATTAAAGAATAAAAATTAAACACTAAAAGAAATAATAAGAATGATAAGACCGGCACAAATACTTCGATTACTCCGCATCAATTATGTGCTGGTCCGTCACGGTCTTGATGATATTGTTTTTGCGATTCATCTTTTCAGGCCATTCCGTTTTCTCATGTATTTATTGCCATGGAACTGGTTTATCCGTAAGCGTGCTTCACGGGGTCAGCGCATTCGTTGTGCGCTGGAAGATCTTGGCCCGATCTTTATCAAATTTGGTCAAATGCTATCAACACGAAAAGATTTACTGCCGGATGAGATAGCCGAAGAGCTTACCAAACTTCAGGACAGGGTGCCGCCATTCCCGGGTGTAGAAGCAAAAGCCATTATAGAAAAAGCTTACGGCTGTTCTATTGAAGATGTGTTTGATGATTTCGATGAGCAACCCCTGGCATCGGCATCAGTGGCACAGGTGCATGCTGCAAAATTAAAAGATGGCACCGAAGTGGTGGTAAAAGTTTTACGGCCAACGATTCTTCCCGTTATCAAACGTGATACAGAATTGTTAGCCATAGTAGCAAGACTGGCCGAACGCTATTCATCAGAAGCAAGACGCCTGAGGCCCATTGAAATCGTAGAGGAATATCAGAAAACAATCATTGATGAACTGGATTTAATGCGAGAGGCTGCCAATGGCAGCCAGATACGCCGTAATTTTGCTGATTCAGATGTTCTATATATCCCGGAAATATACTGGGATGATACGCGGCGTAACGTTATGGTGATGGAGCGTATTCATGGTGTGCCCATAGGTGAAGTTGATCGGCTGCGATCAATGGGTGTGGATATGAAATTATTATCAGAGCGTGGTGTTGAAATATTTTTTACTCAGGTCTTCAAGCACAATTTTTTTCATGCTGATATGCACCCGGGAAATATATTTGTTGATGTAACAAATCCACAGGACGCAAAATATATTGCGGTTGATTTTGGAATCGTCGGTAGTCTAAGTCCAGAAGACCAGCGTTATCTGGCTGAGAATTTCCTGGCTTTCTTTAAACGTGATTACAATCGTGTTGCTCAATTACATGTAGATTCAGGTTGGGTGCCCGGTGGTACACGCGTGGATGAGTTTGAATCTGCCATTCGCAGTGTCTGCGAGCCAATATTTGAAAAACCATTAAAAGATATTTCTTTTGGTAATTTGCTGTTAAGACTGTTTCAGACTGCGCGGCGTTTTAATATGGAAGTTCAGCCACAGTTGGTTTTATTACAGAAGACACTGTTAAATATTGAAGGGCTTGGTCGACAGTTATATCCAGATCTTGATCTATGGAAAACTGCCAAGCCATTTTTAGAAAACTGGATGAATGAACAGGTAGGTGCAAAAGCATTATTGCGCGGCCTGAAAAAGAATTTGCCCTATATCTCTGAAAAGTTACCGGAGCTTCCCGAGCTTGTCTTCAAAGCGATGAAAAGAATATCCGAAGGTGAGGATTATAAGGATCAGATTAAAGAGCTTGAAAGCATAAGAAAACAGATTAAGCACAACCAGCGACGGTCAGGCATTATTATTGTTGGTTCAACATTAGTTATAGGGGCTATCATTCTTTATGGTCAGGCCAATATTGATACCATTTTACACTGGGGCCTGCCAGTTTCTAGCTGGGTTTTGTCGGCTTTAGGGGCTTCATTTATCTGGCTGGGTCTAAAAGAGCGATAGTAATAAATATGGACTGGTTAAAAAGTGGCAGTGTAATATTTTGTCTTCTGTATTTATCGTTTAATGCTTATGCTATAGATCCTCGAGAAGACTGGTTAACTACTGAAACAGAAAATTTTTTAATTCACTTTACTGAGCGTCATAATACTATTGCAGCCAGAGCTGCTCTGATTGCTGAAAAAGCACATAAAAGATTATCGCCAATTATTAACTGGCAGCCAGAAGATAAAACGCATTTGGTAATTAGCGATGAAACAGATTTTTCTAATGCCTATGCAACACCCTACACATTTAATCGAACAGTAATATTTATTTCACCGCCGGATTATCCTAACTCGCTGGAAGATTATGATAACTGGCTAGAGTTATTAATTACTCATGAGTATACGCATATATTACATCTGGATAAATCCACAGGTGCGGCGAGTGTCTTAAGAAATATTTTTGGCCGTCATGTTTTACTGTTTCCGAATTTTTATCAACCACCATGGTTAATAGAAGGCATTGCAACACATCTTGAAACACAGGTTGAAAATGTTAAAGATCAGGGTACAGGACGAGGTCAAAGCAGTTTCTATCAGATGATGATGAGGATGGAGGTACAGGGTGGAGTAAAGCCGGTAAGCCAGGTTAATTTGCCGATTAAAACCTGGCCTAATGGAGCTACACCATATTTATATGGTGTATATTTTTATCAGTTCCTGGAAGATGTCTATGGTTCTGAAGCTATCAGCGGCCTTATAGATGCATATAGTAATAATGTTATTCCTTTTATGATTAATAGTAATGCACGAAGGGTACTGCATAAAGATATAACCGAGTTGTGGAAGGAATATACAGATTGGCTAAATAATAAATTCAATGAACAGAGCGTAAAGTTAAAAAACAATCTGGTAGAAGGGTCTGCTTTAACGAATGATGGTTATTTTACAGATCAGATAAAAGTTTCGAATAATGGCGATATGTATTATGTAAAAAATGATGCGTTTAATCATGCTGCTTTGATAAAGATTAGTAAGCATGGGAAAACAAATCATGTCTTTGATGTCCAGCGTGGCGCACGAATAGATATTCATGAAACACAAGGTATATTAGTGGCGCAGCCAGAATATTGTGATAACTATAATTTAAATTATGATTTATATCTGGCTGAACATAATACTAATAAGTTAAAAAGAATCACTAAGTGTGGTCGTTACAGGTCTGCGGCCTGGATGCCAGTGAGCGCTGAAATTATTGCGGTAAAGAGTGAATCAGGCATTAGCGAGCTACATTTGCTGGATAATAATGGAAATAAAAAATCAGTGCTCTGGAGAGGTGCTGAAGGTGTGGTTATGGGCCAGCCGGATGTGTCTAATGATGATAGAAAAATTGTGGCGTCTATTTTCAGGCCGGGCAGTGGCTGGAATATTGAAGAGTTTGATGTGTCTATGCATGAGTGGAAAAAGATAACAGATGATAAGGCAATTGATGTTTATCCTGTTTATACAGGCAATGATAATACAATAATTTTTAGTTCAGATCGTGATGGTGTTTATAATATTTACAGGTATCAGAGTACACATCAATCATTACAGAAGATGACAAATGTTATGGCGGGTGCCTTCATGGCTGCGCAGAGTGCCAGGGATTTGCTCTATGTAGGTTATAGCGAAAATGGCAATAATATTTATAAAATAGCAAATGCTTTACCCATCAGGGATCTGAGATTAAATAATCATTCCGATTCAGATTATATAAATAAAAAATTAAAAGTAGAACTGGATATTGAGGTGAATGATTATTCGCCATGGTCAAGTATGCGTCCTCGCTGGTGGCAGCCGGTGATATTTATTGAAGAAGAAAAAAAGGAAATAGGGGTTACAACGTTTGTTCATGATGCGCTGGCTATACACAATTATTTTTTGAGCATTGCATATGATGTAGAGAATGAACTTGTCGTCGGGAATACTGTTTATTCATATGCCGACAGGCTGGCGATAGGTGTGGCCAGGGAGTCATCAATACAGATTGATGCAAATGATAACTATATGGCAACGATAATAAAAGATGATTATTTTTTATACTGGATGAATCCCTTTAGGCAATTAGAATCCAGCTGGAATTTTATTGTTGGAGCTCAGGTGGGAATAAATAAGGAATGGCGAAGGGAGCCATGGGTCACGCCGATTAATGGGCTTAAAGATAAGCAGGCTGGTATGGCTTTGACTTTTATAAATACAAAGAATTATATACGTTCAATTAGTGAAAATGATGGTCGAAAGTTGAAACTGGTATATGAAAACAGTGACATCTGGGATAGTGATTATACGGGTGAGGTTTATACATTTGACTGGCGCGAGTTTATTCAGATAAATAATCAGCATACCCTGGCCGTTAGATGGGTTGAAGGTCGTGGTACTGAAACACCGGAAAAGTTTCGATTGGGTGGTGAAGATTCTGATTATAAAATATTCGATGTTCTTATACCTGTTAGTGATGCATTATTTGGTAACAGGGAATATACCCTGAGAGGCTATCCTGAAGGACTGATTCAACTTCGTGGCCGCCGCATGCAGTTAGGTAGTATTGAATGGCGTTTTCCATTAGATCTGGTGGAGCGTGGATATATGGCGCCACCTGTTGGGTTGGTTCAATGGTCGGGCAGTGTATTTATGGATACAGGCGCTGCCTGGGATAATGGGAATTCACCTAATAATTATTATTCCAGTGCAGGCTTTGAAGTGCATGCAGATGTTAATTTATTTTATCGACTAACTACTCGAATGAGACTGGGTTTTGCTTCAGGACTTGATGATGTGATTGGTGAGGATCGGGTTTATTTTAGTCTGGGTGCCAGTTTTTAATTTATTTTTTAGAATTTAGCTCTTAATTAGCGGAACTATCAATTCCACTAGTTATTTCGCCCTTTCTGGTTGCCGAGCATTGATACCATGCAGGGGCGATTTGCCATGGACGGCGAATCGAGACGACCCGACAACGAAGATAAGCTAATTAAATCTTGAAATTATTTTATAGATAGTCGGTTACCAATGCTCGGGTACCCGTAGGGCAAACTGTTTTGGGGCGGCGTTCTTTTGGTTACTTTTCTGTTGCTGCAGACAGAAAAGTGACTCGCCAGAGAAGCGAAAAGAATGTATGAGTATTGAGTGCTAATAATAAAGAGCTAAAATCTAAATCTACTATAAATTTCATAGTTTAAATATAAAGAGAAACAAACCATGTGGGACGAACGTTACAGTGCTGATGAATATGCCTACGGGAAACAGCCTAATGATTTTCTGGTCGAAAGCATAAACAAAATACCCGCAGGAAAAGTGTTATGCCTTGCTGATGGTGAAGGACGTAATTCAGTTTATCTGGCAGAACAGGGTTTTGAAGTGACCAGTGTCGATTCATCTGCACCCGGTATGCAAAAAGCAGATCAATTAGCCAGTGAACGAGGCGTTGAGATTAATACAGTGGTGTCTGATTTATCTAATTTTGATATTAAAGCGGAATCATGGGATGCAGTAATTTCTATTTTTTGTCATTTGCCACCACAGCTCAGAAAGACTGTTCATAAAAAAGTTGTTTCAGGTTTGAAAACGGGTGGTGTATTAATACTTGAAGCTTACACGCCAGAACAACTGATGCTAGGAACTGGTGGGCCAACAATGGTAGAAATGACCATGACACTGAACAGTTTAAAGACCGAGTTAAATGGTCTGAATTTTATATATGCAATTGAAAAAAATCGGCAGGTCATTGAGGGTATATACCATACTGGCAATGGGGCAGTTGTGCAGTTAATAGCTAAAAAATAAAGCTGTTTTTATTGGTTATGCTGTCGTGTAATCATCTTTTGATTCAGAACAATATTCTTTTAATAAGCAGGCATAAACTTTTTATTATGACTTAAGCGGTTAAGTCAGGAGTGTGATTGGACAAGAGGCTTATATTGATTATTTAAGGAGTACAGAAATGAAAAAGTTTATTTGCTTTATCATGTTCCTGCTCACTACTTTATTGTTTTCATCTTCACTGGTAATGGCGCAGGACCAGTTACGAGATCAGGAGCAGGATCGAGATCAATTACGTGATCAACTGCGCGAGCAGGATGGTGATCAGTTACGCAGACAGGTCTACGGCTGGGATTTGATGACTGCCGAAGAGCGTGTGCAACATCGAGAAACCATGCGTAATATGAAAACCGAGGAAGAACGTGAAGCTTATCGTATGGAGCACCATCAACGGATGCAGGAAAGAGCTCAGCAAAGGGGCGTGACTCTGCCGCCTTACCAGCCCGGTCGTGGAATGGGCGGTGCAGGCAGGGGACGTAATCAGTAACTGTGTCTGAGTGTCAGGGTGCCGCCCGATGAGTAAGCGGGTAGTATCCTGACAGGGCTAGTGTATACTTTTTTATTCCCGTTACTTTCTTAGTGTTTAATAATGGACCTGTTTCTTGCGTCACCGTATTTTATTGCGCTTTTATTTTTCATTATTGCCTTTGCCTATTCATCTGTGGGTCTCGGCGGGGGGTCATCTTATACAGCCCTGATGGCTATTCTGGGCTTTAATGCCCTGACCATTCCAATGATTTCATTAACACTGAACTTGATGGTGACGACCATTGGTAGTGTTAATTTTATTCGTAATAAACATGCGAATATCAAACTCATTTTGCCCTTTCTGCTGTCATCCATGCCCATGGCGTATCTGGGCGGCGCTCTTCAGTTACCTAAAGAGGTATTTTTTATTGTTTTGTGGCTGTCTTTAATTTTTGTCGCCTGCAGAATTTATTTATGGAAAGACACCGGCTTTAAACTAAACCTTAATACGCAACAGAAAATTATCATTTCAGTTATCGCCGGTTCGATACTGGGCATGATCGCGGGTATTGTCGGTATAGGTGGCGGTATATACCTGGTGCCGCTGGTATTAATTCTCGGCCTGGGTAGTGCAAAAGAAGCGGCTGCCTGTGGCGCTATATTTGTCTGGTTGAATTCGTTGATGGGTGTTGCTTCTCGCTACCAGTATAATCCAGTCGATTTTAATGATTTTGTTCCATTGATTGTGGCTGCGCTGGCCGGCGGCTTTGCCGGATCATTCATGGGGTCTACTCGCTTTGATGCAAAATTAATGGAAAAAATTCTCGGTAGCATTATTCTGATTGCTATTGTGTTATTAACTCGAAAACTATTTTTTAGCTAAACATCCTTTTCTCCATCCAGAGTTCTCGCTAAATAAACCTCATTTGGTAGAATCATGCCCCATGGATGTTTCTCATATATTAGATGGTCTGAACGAAGCCCAACGTGAAGCGGTAACCGCGCCACCTGGCCCGATGCTGGTACTGGCGGGTGCCGGTAGTGGTAAAACCCGTGTACTGGTACATCGCATGAGCTGGCTGATACAGGTTGAAGGTGTATCACCCTATGGCGTTATGGCGGTTACTTTTACCAATAAGGCGGCCAGGGAAATGCGTGGCCGGGTTGAAGAGCTGCAGGGTGGTTCAGCCGGCGGTATGTGGGTGGGTACCTTTCATGGTCTGGCCCATCGTTTACTGCGCGCTCACTGGAAAGAGGCCGATTTACCCCAGACCTTTCAGATTCTGGATTCCGATGACCAGTACCGGATGATTCGCAGGGTATTGAAGGCGTTTGAGCTGGATGAAGCCCGTTGGCCACCACGGCAGGTGCAGGGTTTTATTAATGCCCGTAAAGATGAAGGGCTGCGTCCACAGCATGTGCAGGCGGGTGGTGACCCGATCAAACAGCAATTATTACGACTCTACACGGCCTATGAAGCGGCCTGCAAACGTGCCGGGGCGGTGGATTTTGCCGAGCTGTTATTACGTTCACTGGAATTACTAAGGGACAATGACTCCTTATTGAAGCATTACCGCCAGCGGTTTCAGCATGTGCTGGTGGATGAGTTTCAGGATACCAATGCCATTCAGTATGCCTGGGTGAGATTATTAGCCGCCCCGGCCAATTCAAAAGAAGGTGCCCAGATATTTGTGGTTGGTGATGACGACCAGTCAATTTATGGCTGGCGTGGTGCGAAGGTTGAAAATATTCTCAGTTTTGAAAAGAAAGATTTTCCTGGAACACAGGTGGTACGACTGGAACAGAATTACCGATCCACGGGAACCATACTGGCCGCAGCCAATGCACTGATTGCTAACAATGATGATCGCATGGGTAAGAACCTGTGGACCTCGGGAGAAGATGGTGCGCCGATTCATTTATACAGTGCCTTTAATGAGCAGGATGAGGCGCGTTATGTCATTGATAGAATTAAGGACTGGGTAGCAGAAGGTCACAGCCGTTCTGAAGTGGCTATTTTGTATCGTTCCAATGCCCAGTCCCGGGTATTTGAAGAAGTGTTGATAGCTGAAGGCATACCTTATCGTGTTTATGGTGGCCTGCGTTTCTTCGAACGTGCTGAAATAAAAGATGCCCTGGCCTATATGCGGCTGATTAACAACCGGCACGATGATTCTTCTTTTGAGCGTGTAGTGAATCAGCCAACCCGGGGTGTAGGCGGTAAGACGGTTGATCAGATCAGGGCAAATGCTCGCAGCATGGATATCTCCATGTGGCTGTCTGCCTTGCAGATGATCGAGTCAGGCGAAATGACGGCGCGCGCCGCTAATGCACTGGCAGGGTTTGTAAATTTGATTAACAGCATGTCCGATGATGTGGGTGAGCTGGAATTGCATGAACAGGTTGAGCATGTGATTCATAAAAGTGGCTTGATCGATCATTACGGAAAAGAAAAAGGCGAGAAGGCCGAAGCGCGGGTAGAGAATCTGGAAGAGCTGGTGAGTGCCGCCAAAGGTTTTGAATATCATAATGAAGATGATATCGAAATGGATACCTTGACGGCTTTTTTAACTCACGCGGCACTGGAAGCAGGCGAAGGCCAGGCGGAAGCATGGGAAGACTGCATTCAGTTAATGACATTACATACCGCCAAGGGGCTGGAATTTCCACTGGTATTTATGTGTGGCCTGGAAGAAGGCCTGTTTCCCCATCAGCGATCCATGGAAGAAGAGGGTCGATTGCAGGAAGAGCGACGCCTATGTTATGTCGGCATTACTCGCGCCAGAGAGCAACTGGTCTTAACCTATGCAGAGCGACGACGTTTATATGGTAAGGATCATTATCCTATGCCATCCATGTTTATTGGTGAAATACCCGCCGAACATATTGCCGACATCAGGCCAAAAACCAGTATCAGCCAGCCCGTATTAAACCAGTCGAGTTTTAATCAGGTGAGTAATGGTTTTAATATTGGTCAGAGAGTGATGCATCAGAAGTTTGGTGAAGGCACGGTATTAAATTTTGAAGGTCAGGGGCAGCACGCCAGAGTCGAAGTTAACTTTGAAGATGCAGGTAGTAAATGGCTGGTGATGTCTTATGCCAAACTACAGACAGTTTAAAAGATAGATTTAATCAATCAACAATAATATAAAAACCGGGCATACCATGAAACGTAGAGATTTTATAAAAACAGCCGGCATTACGAGTCTGGCAACAGGTGCAACCATAGCCGCTCCAGTTGTTCATGCGAAGACAAAAATAAAATGGAAGATGGTCACCACCTGGCCGAAAAATTTTCCTGGCCTTGGGACAGGTGCAAATAATCTGGCCAGACTGATTACTGAAATGAGTGGCGGTCGATTAAATGTAAAAGTTTACGGTTCTAAAGAACTGGTGCCGGCGTTTGAGGTTTTTGATGCGGTTTCCCGTGGTACGGCACAGATGGGACATGGCGCATCTTATTACTGGAAAGGCAAATCAGAAGCCGCACAGTTTTTTTCTGCTGTGCCGTTTGGAATGAATGCACAGGAAATGAATGCCTGGTTATATCATGGTGAAGGTTTAAAGCTGTGGACAGAAACTTATAAGCCTTTTGGTATTATTCCTGCAGCAGCAGGTAACACCGGCGTGCAAATGGCAGGCTGGTTTAATCGCGAAATTAATAGCATAAAAGATCTTCAGGGATTGAAGATGCGTATCCCGGGCTTAGGCGGTGAAGTATTAAAACGCGCTGGCGGAACACCGTTAAGCATTCCCGGCGGAGAAATATTTACTTCATTGAAAACCGGTGTTATTGATGCAACCGAATGGGTCGGCCCCTATAATGATCTGGCGTTTGGATTGCATAAGGCAGCAAAATATTATTATTACCCTGGCTGGCATGAGCCGGGAACAACACTGGAAGCTTTAATTAATGAAAAAGCTTTTAATGAATTACCAGAGGATCTGCAAAGCATAGTCACAAATGCCTGTAAAATAGCTAATCAGGATATGCTCGCTGAATACACGGCACGTAATCAGCTGGCGCTGGATACGCTTGTTAATAAACACAAAGTTGATTTAAGAAAACTACCTGATGAAGTTCTGAATAAATTAAAAATCCTGTCAGAAGAAGTGGTTTCCGAGATTGCTGCAAAAGATCAATTATCCGGAAAAGTATTTAAGTCATTTAAAAAATTTAGTCAGCAGGTTAAAAACTGGCATGATGTATCTGAGCGAGTTTATTTAAACGTTAGATGAAATAAACATAAGGTAGATGGCTTATGAAAAAATCAGCGCGCATAACACTGTTTATTGTTTTGTTTTTTACACTGATGAGCTCAGTAAGAGCCGATGTTGTGGTACTGGTTCATGGCTGGGCCGCTAATGCCAATACCTGGATACAGAGTGGCATTCTGCAGGCATTTCAGGCAAATGGCTGGTCAAATGCTGGCATTATTACCGCAACACCTGAAGGCGGTGTCGTTCATATCCCGGGCGATAAAGACAACAGAAAAAATAAAATTTATCGTGCGCATCTACCCGCTGAAGCACCTCTACAAATTCAGGCTGCCCACTTATACTCGGAGCTTTTGTATATTAGTAAGCGCCATGCTGAAGAGAACATAGCACTTGTTGGTCATTCATCAGGTGGTGTCGTTTCTCGACTGGTTCTGGTTAATCCGGGTGCGCCGAAAATTGATACCCTGATTACTATTGCATCACCTAACCTGGGTACCGGTCGAGCAATTCAGGGGCTCGATGTTGTTCATGCAAAACCCTTCTTCTGTCCTGGCCCGGGTATTAGTTTTCTGAAAAATGTTCTGGGCGGTGATGATTATCAATATTTGAAACATTCCCAGGGCGCGCTAGTGGATTTAAAACCAGCGATGCCGGGCACACTGAT
>JAPHQX010000069.1 GCA_026196035.1 Gammaproteobacteria bacterium | reverse complement strand
ATCATCTCTGGCTGAAGCCATTAATGATCGATCTGGTCAGACAGGTGTTAATGCAGAAATTAGTCTGGATGGTGCATCTATTACTCTGACTCATGATACCGGTGAGAATATATCGATATTAAACTTTGATAGTTCAAATGCTGTAGATGGTCTGGGTAATCCTCCTGTGACTTTAGATGTAACGGGTTCAACAGGACCTGCAACACGTCTGGAAGCCGGTGGTACTAATACAGGTAATCGTGACTCAACTGTTGTTGGTGGCTCAATTGAGTTTAAATCCAATGGTGGTTATTTCAGTGTTGACTCCTCAATTGCGCAGACATCAGGTGGTCTGTTTGATGGTGATGCTAATGAATTGCAGGCCAGTGCCAACCAGACGGTTGATACCATTGATATCAGTTCGGTAGCCGGTGCGAATGCAGCCATCGATATTGCTGACGGTGCTCTGGCTCGAATTGATGAGATTCGTGCGGATCTGGGTGCGGTACAGAATCGATTTGAAACCACGGTTTCAAACCTGACACGTACCGTAGAAAACCTGAGCGCTGCACGTAGTCGAATTCAGGATACTGACTTCGCAGCTGAAACTGCAAATCTGACGCGTACTCAGATTCTGCAGCAGGCGGGTGTCGCCATGCTGGCACAGGCTAACTCATTACCACAGCTGGTACTGAGTCTTCTTCAGTAAGGTTAGGACCTTGATGAAAACAGCATTAACATTGATGTTAAAACAGGGTGACCGAAGCGACAGCTTCGGACACTCTGTGCTGTTTACACAGAGTTCAAAGTTATTAGTAAAGAACTGTGAAAGGTGCGATTATGTCTAACGATATAGCAACTAACCAGGCAACGAATGTTCTGAGTTCATCGGCATCCGTTACCAACCGGCAAACTCCGGCAGCAACAACAGTTGATTCTGGCAAAGTCTTACCGGAACAACCACAGGCTCAGGCCGTTAGTGCAGAAGAATTGCAGCAAGTGGTAGAGCAACTGAATGATCACGTTCAGATGATTCAACGTGATTTACAATTCAGTGTTGACGATGCCAGTGGCCGAACCGTTATACGGGTAGTCAATTCAGAGACCGCAGAACTGGTCAGGCAAATTCCCTCTGAAGAGGTGTTACAGATTTCACGTAGCCTGAAGGAACAGGTTGACGGTATTACAGGGCTGATTGTTCAAACATCTGCATAGTTGGCCTTTTATTTGCAATAAACATTTTGTTTAATGTTTTTTGTATAGAGGTATGTAATGGCTTCACTCAGTGCCGCAGGAATAGGGTCCGGACTAGACGTTAACAGTCTGCTTCAGCAGATTGTTGATGCTGAACGGGGTCCAAAGGAATCACAATTTACGCTGAAAGAAGCCCGGTTGCAGGCCGAGCTATCTGCCTATGGTAGTTTGAAAGGTGCAGTCAGTACTTTTCAGCTAGCCGCTTCAAAGCTTAAATCTTCAATTTCATTTGCCAGTAACACGGTGAATATTGCCAACAAGGATCTGTTATCTGCAACGGCCAGTAGTGTGGCAGATGAAGGCAGTTACAGTCTTGAGGTACAATCCCTGGCGCAATCCCATTCTCTGGCATCTGTTGCTTTTTCTGAATTAACCTCTGTTATTGGTAATGGCACTTTAACCTTTGATTTTGGTACTACGGATTATGATCCCGGTACGGATTTTCAAACTGCAGATGACACCTACACCAGTTTCACCAGTAACCCGGATCGTTCCAGTCAATCAGTGGTCATTGATAATTCAAATAATACAGTTACAGGTGTGCGTGATGCCATTAATTCAGCAAATATAGGTGTCACTGCCAGTATTGTGGATGATGGTTCCGGTTATCGTTTATTGATTACTTCAGATGATCAGGGCCTGGCCAACAGCCTTGAAATTACGGTAGAGGAAGGTGGTACTGCAGGTGAAAACCTGGATACCACAGGTTTGTCACAGCTGGCGTTTAACAGTGGTGCAACCAATGTTGAGCAAACCCAGGCTTCAACTGATGCAGTAATTACGGTTAATGGTTTATCTATATCTCGTGAAAGCAATACCATCACCGGTGCGATACACGGTGTTACCTTAAATTTAAGAAGTGCGGATATTGGTAACCCGACTCAGTTAACCATTTCACAAAGTACAGACAATGCAGAAAAAAATATAGGTAGTTTTGTTACCGCCTACAATGAGCTGGTGACATTATATAACGGCTTAACTGAATATAATCCTGACACAGGTCAGGGCGGTGTACTGTTAGGTGATAATGCGCCACGTAATATGATTAACCAGATACGTCGTGAAATTGGTGGCAGTATTAATAATGGTAATACCTATACCTCATTAAGCTCCATTGGTATTACCACGCAAAGAGATGGCACTTTAGCACTGGATAGTTCCGAATTGAGTAATGCTATTAAAAATGATTTTTCCTCAGTAGCTGAATTATTTTATGCCATTGGCGTGCCTTCAGATTCTGATGTGAGTTATATCAGTTCAGGTTCTTCGGCTGTAGAAGGTAACTATGCAGTACGCGTCAGTGCATTAGCAACTCACGGGTTACTAACAGCGGAAGTGGTTACTGCCCCCATTACTATTGATGGTACTAATAATACCTTTAGTCTTTCAGTAGATGGTGTTTCATCTAGCACAATTACACTGACTCAGGCTGCTTATGCCGATATGGATGTTCTGGCGCAGGAAATCGAAGATCAGATTAATGCAGCAGCTTCATTATCTGATGCCGGCCTGGGTGTAACCGTGAGTTACGTAACGGATCATTTTGAAATTAGTTCTACTTCTTATGGCAGTGATTCAACTGTCAGTATTGTAAGTCAAAACAGTTCTCTGGGATTTACCGCTAATGCCACTGAAACAACTGGCACAGATGTTAGTGGAACCATTGGTGACAAAACAGGATCAGGCGATGGTCAGTTATTAACAGCCCTCGGTTTAACGCTGGAAATTTCAGGTAATGCGACAGGTAGTCGTGGTCGTGTGGTTTATAGTCAGGGTCTTGCGGGTACACTGGATTCAATCTTAAAACAGTTTTTATCCGCTGAGGGACAGATCACTTCAAAAACAGATCGTATTAATGATCAGATTGCAGATATTGCCGAGCAACGTATCACACTTAATAAACGTGTGGCTGCAATTGAAACTCGTTATCGAGCTCAGTTTACGGCGCTTGATGCCTTAATGGGACAGTTAAATACCACCAGTAATTTTCTGCAACAACAACTGGATGCACTACCTAAAATTCAGATTAGATCCAGGAACTAAACATTAAAGTTTTTTGTCACTCAGTCGATAAATATATTGAATGCCATTGTTAAGCAAATTTTGCTATAACTAACACATGGCTGATAACAAAGACAACGATCAAAGGAAACGCACTATGCATACTTCAGCCGCTGTGAATCAGTATAAAAAAATGGGTACAAATGTAGCCGCAGAAACAGCTGATCCACATCAGCTTATTCAGATGTTACTGAATGGTGCTGTTGAACGTATTAATGCCGCTAAATACCATATTCAAAATAATGATGTTGCGCAGAAAGGTGAGCAAATCAGTAAATCCATTTCTATTCTTGATGGTTTGAAAGTTTCACTGGATATGGAAAAAGGGGGTGAAATTGCGGCTAATCTTGAAGCCCTGTATGACTACATGCAACGTCAGTTATTAATGGCGAATCTTGAAAATAAAACAGAGAATCTGGATGAAGTCCTTTCACTGTTAAATGAAATTCGTGCCGGCTGGGCGCAAATTCCCCAGGATATTCGTAATACTCATAAACCCGAAATGTAGGAATTTTGGATATTTCACGTCAACAGCAATGGCAGGCCATACTGGATAAAACCCAGCAAATGGGTGCTATGGCTGAAGATCAACAATGGCCAGAACTGGTTGAGGTGGAAGCAGAACGGCAAAAAATGATTGAGTCATTTTTTGCCACTAAAGTCACCGATGAGGAAGCTGGTATTATCGCTGATGGTATCAGGGACATTATGAACAGTGATAATTCACTGGCCATAATGGCAGCCAAACTTAAATCTGAGGCTGTGGGCAAGCTGACCGGCATTGCCAATGTCAAAAAAGCAGTCAAGGCATATGACAACTGCCGATGAAGCTTAAATAAAGCTGTAAACTTCTATTTAATTCTCCATAATATTCTCTAAGCTATTGAAATTATCCATAATTTAGAAAGTCGATTTTTTGACATTAGGCTGGATAGCTGCTTTACTCAGGTTTAATCTTACTGATTGAATTGAGTGTTAGATGTCAGAAAATAATTTACTGCCTCCCGTCCTGTTAGTCGAAGACAATAATCAGATCTTTAGTGAAATTAAATCCTTAATGGGATTTATTGGTTACGATGCGGTTTACACGCCGGATATTACAAGTCTGAAAGCCGCTCTCGACCATGGCGATTACACGGCCATGCTGCTGGGTGAGTTTCATGGCAATTCATCTCAGCGGGAAGTGCTGGAACTGGTGGCGGATACAGGGCGAGATATGCAGATAATTTTGCTCAATCAACCGAAGGAAAATCTGGAAAAATATCAGCAAATCTATCTTCACGTACTGGCCCATCTGGAAATGCCACTGAAGTATCAGCCGGTGGTTGATGCCTTGAACAGGGCCAGCGAATTTCATCAACATGACCTGCAGGAAGGCAGTGCCTCCTGTAAGGATCTGATTGCCAATGTGCCCAAGTTGGGCGGTAGCAGTCCGGCCATTCAGTATGTACGGACGATGATTGAGCAGGTGGCCAAAACCGACGCCAGTGTTTTGATTCTGGGTGAATCAGGTACCGGCAAGGAAGTGGTGGCGAGAAATATCCATGCCCTGTCCAATCGTTGTAAACATAATTTTGTACCGGTGAATTGCGGGGCTATTCCCGGCGACTTACTGGAAAGCGAACTCTTTGGGCATGAAAAAGGCGCTTTCACCGGCGCCATAACCACCCGCCAGGGGCGTTTTGAGCTGGCTGAAAAGGGCACACTGTTTCTTGATGAGATTGGTGATATGAGCCTGCCCATGCAGGTTAAATTATTACGTGTCCTGCAGGAACGTACCTTTGAACGTGTCGGCAGCAATAAAAGTATGAGTGCCAATGTACGCATTCTGGCAGCCACCCATCGTAATCTGGAACAGAATATTGGTGAGGGTAAATTCCGTGAAGATCTGTTTTATCGCTTAAATGTATTCCCCATTGAATTGCCTTCATTACGTGAGCGACTGGAAGACGTGCCTTATCTGTTACAGGACCAGATAGAGAAACTGGAACAGGATAATCGAGGCTCAGTGCGTTTAACCGCATCGGCGATTGAAGCGCTGAGTGAGTATAAATGGCCGGGAAATGTGCGAGAGCTGGCTAATCTGGTTGAACGTCTGTCTATCCTGTTCCCGCAGGGTGTAGTGGATGTTAAAGATCTGCCGGGTAAATACTTACCCACTTCCATTAAACCCCGGCAGGATTCGTTTAATCCATCTTTATTCTTTGGAGCCTCATCTGATGATGAAGCCGACGATGATCTCGCTCTGATGCAAACCGATACTGAAATTGATGAGTCATCCGGTATGGAAATTGCTGTTGCTCAAATTACAGAAGATGGTCTGGATTTAAAAGAGCATCTGGCTCAGATGGAAGTCAATTTGATCAGCCAGGCACTGGATGCAACCGGTGGTGTGGTGGCTCATGCAGCCAAGCTGCTTAAAATGCGCCGTACCACGCTGGTTGAGAAATTGAAGAAATACGATATTAAATCTTAAACGTAAGTCGTAAGTCGTAAGTCGTAAGTCGTAAGTCAGAAGTCAGAAGTCTACAAAAAAAGTATCGTGGCTTATTCTTTTGTCATCCCGGCTAATGACTTATAACTTACAACTATTATTTTTAGCCATATTTTTGACTTCCAGTACAGCGGTAAATCCCTAAGTTACTGATAAATCAGTAATTTAAAATCTGGCATAGTTAATGCTCATGTCTTTGTAACATCAATCAGGTGACACAAAGACGTCATGAATTTAACTGCGAATAATCCTCAGACAAACAGTGGTCAACAGAGTGCACAGAGCCTGATCTCAGCTTTTGAGCATTTTGAACAAATATCCGAGCAGCTACAGAAAACCTATCTGGAGATGGATCATCGAGCTGAAACCCTTACCCGTGAACTGATTGCAGTACGTCAGGATCGTCAACGACAAACCTCCGAAGAAGCCAAGCTCACTGAGCGTCTAAGTAAATTATTGTCTGCATTACCCGCAGGTGTCGTGTTGACCAATAAGCTGAATACTATTCAGGAATCGAATCCTGCGGCAGATAAGTTT
>JAPHQX010000087.1 GCA_026196035.1 Gammaproteobacteria bacterium | reverse complement strand
GCACCGTAGGGCTTTAAGGTTTCCAGCCCCTGCATGGCCAGCATCATGCCCACTGAAAAACAAAGAACAATCACGATCGGTATTGCAAACACGCCTATATGCAGTGCCTCATGAAAAATATGTACAGCACGAACCGGCTGTTTTCGTGATTTCCCCATGACTAACCAGACCAGCGTATCAACCAGAAGAACAGACACATAACCCAGTTCTTCAATTGAATGACTGGTACGCTTGCCTATTGATTCAACAATTTTTTTCAAATTTCAAACCTGATTACTTACAAACAATCTTCAATTGATTCATGTATAGGAAAAATATTATCCAGTCTTGCCAGCTGCAGAACCTGCATTGCCGGCTTACTCACACCGACCAGTGCAAAATCCAGTTTAAGGCCACGAGATAACTGAAATCCCTCAACTAAACTGGCGACACCTGAACTATCAATATATTCGACATCTGACATATCAACCAGAAGATTCTCATTATTATTTAAATATTTTAAAATTTGTTTGCGTGCATCTGGCGAACAGTTTAAATCCACCTCACCATTTAACGAGAGCACGGTAAACTTGCCTTCTCTTCTTACTGGATATTTCATAAATCCTCTTTACATTTAATACTGCATGTTTTTATATCACCAATCTTTTTTCTCATTTCAAGCATATTGCCCGGTTCATCATCCCGGTCTTTATATTCAACTGTATCCATTACCTGATGAATAAAATGCACGCCCAGACCACCCGGACGGATATCATCTAGATCACGTGATTTAATAGTATCTAAATCAACTTTTTCGGCAAAATCATGTACACGTATCACCAGAACATTATCATCCCTGAAAAACTCCAGAATAATTTCACCATTCTCATCACCCTTGTATGCATGCTGCATGATATTCATACAGGCTTCATTAATCGCCATAATCAGGCAATCAAGATTTTCTGGCGAACACCCCTGAGTAACCGCCAGTTTACGTATGGATTCACGAACCGGCTTCAGCTTATCTGCTCGTGATAATAAATGTATTCTTTCAATGAGTTTCATGCTTATACTTCTGATCTTCCAGTAACAATATCGTAATATCATCTCTTACAGGTAAGGATGTATTTTGAAAATGACTAACAATAGAATGAATTCTCTCGGCAGGTGATAACCCCGGCTTCATATTAGCAATGACTTTAAACAGGCCACTCAAACCCAGCATTTCACTTTCACTTATATTGCCTTCGGTCACACCATCGGAAAACATATACAGACTTTTATCTTCAAGCTCAATTTCAACTTCAGGAAAACTCGAATCTGTTAGTACGCCAAGGGGCAGTGCCTGAGCTTCTACCTCATAGGCCAGGCCATCGACGGTAAATAACAATGCCGGTGGATTGCCTGCATTAACAATTTTTAGCTTTCCTGTCTGAGGATCATACAGCCCTGCAATCATGGTCACAAACATACCGTGAATCGAAGTCTCACATAATTCAATATTGATCTGTGCAAGTAGTTCGCCCGGCTGATGAATACGCTTACCCAGGCAACGAAATAAACTACTGGTTTTTGTCATCAACAAAGCCGCGTTAACGCCCTTACCTGAAACATCGCCAAGATTAAAATAAATTTTTCCATCAGGTAATTTAAAATAATCATAAAAGTCACCGGACAGATCACGCGCTGAAATATTTAAACCCACCAGAGGAAAATCCTCTCCCATATCATGGGGTAAAAGACTTTTCTGAATTTCCCGTGCAAGCCCAAGTTCTTTATTAAGTTCAGCTGCCAGACGATCCCTTTCACTTAAGGCCTGTTCGAGACGTGAAGTTAACTCCTGAAAATTAAGATTATCTTCTGACAACTGCATATTAGCTTCATATAAAATCTGAGAAAACTCGATATGCTGTTTTATCTTTATTCCAAAAACCAGGCCGGTAATATCTATTTCATCTGGCATGGCCGCAAGAAATTCTTCTGCCCTGAATGACTCCATCTGAAATGTTTCAGTTAATATTTTTCGACATCGGTTAATGGCAAAACTTTTATCAATGGAGGTGTATACCGAGGCCATCCAGTCTGCGCAATAAAGCACCTGACAGAGTTGTTCATCAAATATATTCAGCTCGGATTTTTCACAACGATGGTGATTAATCATCGGCAGGGAAACAACATCAAACAGGTTCCACTTATTACAGAACAGGGACATGGCTTCATCATGATTCATATTAAAGATATTTCTTTCCATGCTGTATCTTGCTTCAGGATCACGTTTGCGAAATTCACCCCACATCATGCCTTTATTCTGACTAATCAGAAATAGAACAAAAAACCCCATATCCTGCAACATACCCGCAGTAAAGCAGCGTCCGCCATCAAGACCAATGACCTCACCGATCATTCGAGCACTGACTGCTCGGCGTAATGAGTCTTCCCAGAACGCCTGTTGCTCTACCCCGGTTATATTAATTTCACTGAAGCTTCTATACACCGCCAGGCACAGCATTAGATTACATATCGACTCATAACCCGCCAGTCTAATAGCCTGTGCGATAGACTCCACCTTGGTGGTGAGATTGAAATGATCAGAATTAACAATACTTAATAGTCGGTCAAAAAAATCAGGATAATCTGCCTTGATTGAGTCCACATCCGCATCCTGAATAGTCTGCAAATTCTGTAAATCAAGAAATCGCTGGACAACCCCGGGAATCATGGGAATATTGTCAGAATAAATATGGTCGTCAGGATTAATATAGGGCATTTGAGCTATTTTCTATTATTTATCAATTTATTATAGACACTATAACAACTAAAGATTTACCTTAATAAACTATGATTTCGACACTTATTCAAATGTTTGCCCTGATTGGCCTTGGCCTTGGCTGGTCCTTCTTTAATACCGGTGAGATAAGCAATAAAACGATACGCAAAGTGCTCACGGATGTCGTTTATTATCTGTTTTTACCTGCACTGGTTCTCAATGTACTCTGGAGCGCATCACTGGGCCTGGATACACTAAAGATATCCATCAGTGCTGCCACCGGAGTAATCAGCGCCCTGTTACTCAGTATCTTCATCTGCCGTCGCTGTCGCACCCGGCATACGGTTGTCGGTGCTGTTTTACTGGCTGCCGCTTTCCCGAATGCGACCTATCTTGGTTATCCTCTGCTTAAAAGCACGCTGGGCGAATGGGCAGGGCCGGTAGCCATACAGTACGATTTACTGGCCTGTACGCCATTATTATTAACCGTTGGCATTATGCTGGCGGCTCATTTTGGAGATAAAGGCGAAAAACCCCATCCATTTTATACACTGATGAAAGTCCCTCCCCTGTGGGCGGCCGCTATTGCGATTCTACTTAATTTATCACAGGTGGATTCACCTGAGTGGTTACAGGGCCTGTTAGGCATGATGGGATCTGCCGTCATTCCTTTAATGCTGATTGCTATCGGTCTGGCACTGAAACAGGGATTTAGAGAAACCCGTTATCTAGTCACAGTTATCCCTGTAGTGATGATTCAATTATTCATCATGCCACTGATTGTCTGGGGTATGAGCCTTTTACTCGGCATGAACACCAGCCTGACAACTGCCGTAGTACTGGAAGCTGCCATGCCCAGTATGGCGCTGGGTGTGGTATTGTGTGATCGATATGGCCTTAATACGGGTGTCTATGCCGCTTCCGTCACTACAACAACCCTTCTCAGCCTGTTCACACTTCCTGTCTGGTATCAGATATTACAATAACAAAGACCATAACAAGCGAGTCAGTATTCGCTGACTATAATCTTCTAGCAATACATCAACTATCTTTTTAATAAATACCACCTTCTGAACTGAGAATATTTCATGAACAATAATACAAAATTGCCTGTGGATTTAATTCAACAGTCACTGAAACAGGCGACAGACAATATTTCCAGCATTATTCTGGGTAAACATCAGCAAATTCAGCTCGCCCTGACCTGTCTATTAGCCAATGGCCATTTATTAATTGAAGATTTACCCGGTGTCGGCAAAACAACCCTGGCATTGACGCTGGCAAAAACATTTGGACTCGATTTTCATCGCATACAGTTTACCAGCGACCTGTTACCTGCTGATGTACTGGGTGTTTCAATTTATGACACCACTAAACATCTGTTTGATTTTCATCCCGGCCCCATCTTTAGTCAGGTCCTGTTAGCCGATGAAATCAATCGTGCAACACCCAAAACTCAGAGTGCTTTGCTTGAAGGAATGGAAGAGCGCCAGGTCACACAGGATGGAATTACACGAATCCTGCCTGATCCTTTTTTTGTTATTGCCACACAGAACCCAACTGAACAGGTGGGTACATTTCCTTTACCGGAATCCCAGTTAGATCGCTTTCTCATGCGTATCGAAATTGGCTATCCAGATCAGAAAGCCGAACGTGAATTATTAATCGGTAAAGACAGACGCAAACAGATTAAACAGCTTGAATCCGTTGTCACCAGTCAACAGTTACTCGAATTACAGAAAGCTGTAGACCAGGTACACATATCAAAAGCATTACTTGATTATTTACTCGCACTCATAAGAAGTAGCCGGCTTTCTCCCTGGTTTTCAACCGGGCTATCTCCCAGAGCAGGACTCGCATTACAGAAATGTGCCCAGGCATGGGCATTGTTACAGGGCCGTGATCATGTTTTACCCGAGGACATTCAATTCATAACGCCTTCAGTGGCTGCACATCGATTATTAATCCACACCGATTATCAAAATGAAGACATTGACAGCCTGATTGACAGGCTGATAAAACAGGTACCGGTTTAAATGAATCAGGGAATTCCACTTCTACCAGATTTTATGGCTCGAATCATTGAGAAATGGGCCAGCAAAAGATTGCCCGAAACAAAAAACAATATAACACTGGTAAGGCAACGAATTTATATTTTACCGACCCGTCACGGCATTGGTTTTTTAATTATTCTAATGTTCATTCTTGCCGGTTCAATCAATTATGAAAACAGCTCTGGATATATGTTAACTTTTTTATTAACAGGTATCGGTTTTCTTGGCATGATTCATACACATCAAAACCTGAACCACCTCAAGCTTAACAGCGTGACTACAAAACCTGTTTTTGCAGGACAAATCGCCCGATTCAATGTTCAATTATCAGGGAAAAACAATAAACAACACTTCAATATTAAATTTCAAACAGTCAATTCGGATCCAGTTAGCGCAACTATAAGTAATGACCAGCCAGCAAGTGTTATTGAAATACCCCAGCTGACAAAAAAAAGAGGCGTTTGCAAATTAGGATGCATCAAGGCATTTACTGAATTCCCACTAGGACTATTTCATGCATGGTCCTGGATTGAACTTGATGCTCAATGCCTGGTTTACCCTGCTCCTGAAGCTCACCCACCCGCATATAATTTTTCGAATCTTAAAGCAAGCGGCAAACCCAGTCAGTTAACAGGCAATGATGACTTCGCCGGTATTCGAGATTATCAAAAAGGTGATTCATCAAGCATGCTTGCATGGAAAGCCATTGCACGATCAGGAATACTACAAAGTAAATTATTTTACAGTGAATCCGGAAATGAAATATGGCTACGTTGGGACGATCTTCCCGTTAACATGCACACAGAGCAACGACTTTCCATACTCTGTCGATGGGTCATAGAATGCCATAACAAGGGTATTATTTACGGCCTGGATATACCTGATAAAAAAATCTTGCCCGCGTCAGGCCTGCTCCATCAAAACAACACATTAAAAGCTCTTGCCCTGTACGGACTCAATCAAAGATGATTCGAAGCATCAGCCTTCATAAACAGGCAGAGTTCTGGGTACTACTACCTCTTTTTCTGGTCATCCTGCCTCACTTCCCCAGACTACCCTCATGGATTATTTTTTTACTGCCCGTATTTTTTGCCTGGCGATTACTGGCCATCAAAAATAATCGACTGCTGCCGGCCAGATGGCTGGTTGCCTGTATTGCTTTTCTATCCCTGGCCGGCATTTTATTATACTACGGGACTATTTTCGGAAGAACAGCCGGCACCAGCTTATTATGCATCTTATTAAGCATTAAACTACTGGAGAGCAAAAAACAACGTGACTACATGCTATTAATTGCACTAGCCGCCTTTATCATTGTGACTAATTTTTTATTTTCACAGAATATCCCAACTGTTATCTATATGTTGTTGATGGTGACATTAATCACCATGAGCCTTATTAGCATTAATCTGGATACAACGTATATACCAGTAAAGAAGAGACTCAAAATGTCAGCATCACTGGTCGCGCAGGCGTTACCATTGATGATTATTTTATTTCTACTTTTCCCCAGAATTCCAGGATCTTTATGGAAACTACCAGATGACAAAAACTCAGCAGTAACCGGCCTTAGCGGCATCATGTCACCCGGTAAAATCTCAAACCTTATGCAGTCAGATGCCGTTGCTTTCAGAGTAAAATTCGAGCATCAAATACCTGAACAAAATAATCTGTACTGGCGAGGATTAATTCTCTGGCGCTTTGATGGAGAAACATGGATAGAAGGGAAACAAAACAAAAACACACAGGCAGAAATAGAAACCATCAGCAATAAAACTGAATACAGTGTAACCCTTGAGCCACATAACAGAAAATGGCTATTCGCTTTAGATATGCCCAGTCAACATCCGGACAGCATCATATATAATAACAACTATCTTCTACGCGCAAAAAAGGATATAGCCTCTATTTACCAGTACTCCATACAATCTTATCTGAATTACCGAATAGGTCATAATCTCTCAGAGTGGGAGAAAAAAACCGGTTTAAAACTACCGCCCAATTCCAATAAAAAATCCATTCAGCTTGGCATCAAATGGAAGAACGACCTCAATACCCCTGAAGAAATAGTAAAGCATGCACTCAGGTATTTTAATAATGAAAATTTTTTCTACACACTTGAGCCACCACTAACCCCTGGATTTGATCCTGTTGATCAGTTTCTATTTGAAACCAGAAAAGGGTTTTGTGAACACTATGCCAGTAGTTTCACACTGTTAATGCGTGCAGCAGGCATTCCAGCCAGAGTGGTAATCGGTTATCAGGGAGGAACCATTAATCCCTATAATAATTATCTTACGGTTAGACAAAATGACGCACATGCATGGTCTGAAGTCTGGCTGGAAAACCGTGGCTGGGTACGCATTGATCCAACAGCTGCAGTTGCGCCAGAAAGGGTCGAATCAAATCTAAATGCGGCACTCAACCCAGATGAATCAAGACCCTTCTACATGCATCTAAATAGCGGATTTCTAAAACAGATTGGATTCTACTGGGACGCTATTGATAATAGCTGGAAACAGTGGATTATTGCTTATGATTCAACAAAACAACACAGACTGTTATCTTATTTTACTAATAAAAAAATCAACTACTATGACATTATCATAGCGCTGTTTATATCCTTAAGTGTCGTAGCCTTTATAACTTCTTTGTTTATTATGAAGCCATTACGATTCTCAAAAGAAGATAACGCACAAAAATTATATATTAAGTTCTGTAAGAAAATGGCCCGCAGAGGTTTAATTAAAAAAACCTATGAGGGGCCTGTAGATTTTTCACAAAGAGCAGTTGAAAAATATCCGGAAGACAAAAGTACGATTGATTTTTTTATCAGACTCTATATCAACACACGTTATAGATCACGTCAAAATAAAGAACAGATTAATAAAATGAAAAAACTAATTAAAAATCTATGATTTTTAAGCTGAAGTTGCTTTAGCCATCAGACCGAAGCATTTAACAAAAGCACCAGAAAGCCCCGGGTCTTTTATCATTGCAGCATAATCACCTTTTTTAAATTTCAATTTACGTGAAGTATAAGCCAGGCCCAGTTTCATCAAACTGGGGGGTTTTGCCATCCAGTCTTTCCAGTCTTCCGCTTTTGCCCTGAGATCCCACACAATATCTTCATTGGTTGGCATACCCACAGATAGCAGCTGACCCTCAGACACAATTAATACGCAACGAGGCTGTTCTTCACCATCAACGCCAAAGGCTACGACCGAATTGAAACCGGATTTTTTCAATTGATTGACAATCCCGTCACTACTATTCCACAGCTCCTTGAACTTTACAGCCCATTCAGCCGAAAATAATTCTGGCATTTCTCTGTCCCCCAGAGGAATTTAATTTTAAATTTGTTTTATTATCAGCAGTAAGATACAGATTAATTGCTGGTTTGTATGTATAAGTTTATTACACAACGGTTAAATCACAATATTATAGAGCTATCTTCTTACAAAAACCCACACTATCATCACCTGAACTGGTTACTTTTTAACCATTCCATGATTTTATTCGCCCTACTGGATCATCAGACATAAAAAAGGCCCTGAAAAACAGGGCCTTTTGTAATATGGCGGAGAGGCAGGGATTCGAACCCTGGGTCGGGATAAACCGACGCCGGTTTTCAAGACCGGTGCTTTCGACCACTCAGCCACCTCTCCAGCTGCTCTTTACTTTGAGCGGCGGTAGAATACCTGATATTGACTTGTAAAACCAGAGTCTGACCCCAATTTATGAAACTAACGCCGACTATGCCTTGTCATAAAGAGGTGTTAAGCTATATTCACTAAACTTATTATAAAACAGGAAGATATATGAACGATCAAAACATTTCCTTAGGCCGTGCTCAGGAATCGATCCTGGCAACAAACAAGGTTTTGAAAAATACTTACGCCCTGCTATCCATGACACTGATATTCAGTGGCCTGATGGCATTTGTCGGTGTTTCTATGGGTCTGGGTCATGGCGCCGCACTGGTGGCTGACATAGTTGCCATTGGTATGCTCTGGTTTGTATTGCCCCGTACTGCTAATTCAACTGCGGGTATCCCTGTCATATTTGCCATAACCGGCCTGTTAGGCCTGGGTCTGGGTCCTGTCGTTAACTACTATCTGGCAATTAATGCCGATATCGTTATGACGGCTCTGGGTGGCACCGGTGTGATTTTCCTCGGACTATCAGGCTATGCCCTGACCACGCGTAAAGATTTTAGCTTTATGGCCGGTTTCCTGATGGTAGGCATGCTGGTGGTTATTGGCGCTGCTCTACTGAACATCTTCATGGAAATGCCCATGCTGTTCCTGGCCGTTAATGCAGCGGTAGTACTGATCATGAGCGGTTTCATTCTATATGAAACTTCATCCATTATTCATGGCGGTGAAACTAATTACATTATGGCGACTGCCAGCCTGTTTCTGTCTATCCTGAATCTGTTCCAGGCATTGCTACACTTGCTGGGCGCTTTTTCAAATAATGACTAAATCAGCGATTAACTAACAGATTCATCATCTGAACTACGAAGCCCCGTTTATCGGGGCTTTTTAATACGGGGTAAAAAATATGGACTGGGTCAAAATTGGATCAGCATTGTTTTTAGTGGCTATGCTTGTTTTTATTTTTCCACGCATGAAACACGCAGTAAAACATGCTCCCAAAGGTAACATGCAGGACTGGATGGGGTTTATCGTTCCCATTGCTGCGGTCATTGGTTTCGTCATCCTGCTTATTATGATGGTTTAACCCCCTGAACATCTGGGTTTAAATTTAATACCATCACCTCTATATTTCATTCTGACTATCAATACCGGACTAACAGATGCAAGAAGAACATCCATTTGCCCCCTATATTCGTATCCTTGGCAAAGGTAAAAAAGGCTCACGTGGTTTTACGGCAGAAGAAGCACATGATTCCATGAGTATGATTCTCAGGGATGAGATCACTGAAGCTCAACTCGGCGCATTCCTGATGCTGCTGCGCGTAAAAGAAGAAACACCTGAAGAAGTCGCCGGTTTTGTAAAAGCCATTCGTGACTTCATTGACTACCCAGAAGAACATCAGGCTGACCTGGACTGGTCTTCTTATGCAGGTAAACGCCGCCATTCGCCCTGGTATGTCTTAAGTGCACTACTGCTGGCTGAAAATGGCATTAAAGTCTGCATGCATGGCGCTGAAGGTCATACTCCCGGGCGCATCTACACCTCAGAAGTATTAAAACCACTGGGCATCAAAACCTGTGCCACACTGGATGAGGCCAGAGAAGAAATCAATAAAAACAATTTCAGCTATATGCCCTTACAGACCATCAGTACACGATTAAAAGACATTATTGAATTGCGTCCGTTTCTGGGCTTACGCTCCCCCATTCACACCGTGGGCAGAATGATTAACCCCCTGAAAGCACCCTATTCGATACAGGCCATTTTTCACCCCGGCTATCAGAAAGTCCACCAGGAAGCCGCTCAGATTCTGGGTGAGCCCCACCTGGCCGTATTCAAAGGTGAAGCCGGCGAAGTAGAACGCAACCCGGATACTGAATGCACTGTTTCATCAGTACATCATTCAAAAATGAGCGATGAAATCTGGCCACCCCTGTTTGCAAAACGCCATGTGAAAGAAGAAAGTCTGGATGTGAATCGCCTGCCCGGTGTCTGGCGAGGTAATGATGTTGATGAATATGCAGAAGCTGCGATCACAGCAACGACCGCCATTGCACTGCAGTTAATGGGTAAAGCAGACTCTCAGCAAAATGCCCTGAGGGAGGCACAGGAGATGTGGAGCAACCGTAATAAAAGCAAATACTAAGACTTATATTTTAAATCCATTATTGTTATCCTAGGTATTTCCTGGCCAGACTGGTCAGGCGATATTTTAAACATAAATGACTAAAGAGCACTCACTATGGGCACAATGGAAGAAGCCAGCACATCGTCCTTAAATATCGAAGTAGGACTGAAAGTTAACACTGCATTACGTTTTTATCACGAAATTTTAGGCCTGAATAATTTACATTATGGCCTTTGGGATAACGACCCTCTCACAATGGAAGGCCTGCATGCTGCCCAGTCACGTTACACTGATCATTTAATTTCCTATTTTCCTGAATCTGTAAAAACCATCCTTGATGCCGGTGCCGGTACAGGTGAAACATCAGAAAAACTGAAAGCCAGAGGCTATGATGTAGAAGCCCTGTCACCAGACCCCTACCAGCAATATTTATTTCAAAAGAATCGTAATGTCACTTTTCACCTGAACAAATTTCAGAATTTTAAACCTCGGAAGAAATACGATTTAATCCTGATGAGCGAATCATGCCAGTACATCCCTATGGATGGTCTGTTTTCTAATTCCATAAACTGTGCTCCTGGCGGTTACCTGTTAATTAATGATTATTTCATCACCCATCCCGATAATACCGCCATGTCAAAAAGTGGCCACGACATGCAAATCTTCTATCAAAAGGCCAGAGACTATGGATTTGAATTATTAAAAGAAGAAGATATCACTGATCAGGCAGCGGTTAGTCTGGATTTAGCCAGAAGCTGGCTTGATCGTTATGTCATGCCAAGCATTGATCTGCTGACATATTCATTTCGCCGCAAACATCCAAAACTATTAAAATTTGCCAGCTGGTTAATGCGCAATAAAGTTAAGAAATTTAATGACGATATTATGCTGCTAGATTCCGAGCATTTTAAACGGGTTAAACGATATAAGATATTGTTGTTTAAAATACCAGTATAAATAATTTTATTATTTATACTGGTATCCTGAGCACAACCGAAGGATCTGTGCTCTTGCACCGCGCGGGAACGCATAACCCTCTGTCATTGCGAGCGTTAGCGCGGCACAATTACGCATGGAGTGTAATTGATCATACTTAGTATGGCCCGTAGAGTTAAATACATGGATGTATTTAATCATCTTGCTTTTTAACTCTTTTTAATTAGCGCTCTATACTCACACATTATTTCGCTCTTTCTGAGCG
>JAPHQX010000029.1 GCA_026196035.1 Gammaproteobacteria bacterium | reverse complement strand
TTTGTGACGGCTATTGAAGCTGAGCAACTGGATTATTCTGATTATGGATCAGCAAAAATGTTTCACGTGGAACATGGTTCAGTGTCTCAGAAATAGAAAGAAAATCATTCTTTAATAATGAATTTAAAACCCTGAATCAAACCAGTTCAGGTATAATGTTCTGATCATTTTTTCGGGGATTTTTATGAGCGAAGCTGCTACTTACGATTCGTCAAATATCAAGGTTTTAAAAGGTTTAGATGCTGTCCGCAAACGTCCTGGTATGTATATCGGAGACACGGATGATGGCACTGGATTACACCACATGGTCTTTGAGGTGGTGGATAACGCCATCGATGAAGCGTTAGCAGGTCATTGTTCTGAAATTAATGTTCGTATTCACAGTGATGAATCCATTTCTGTTTATGATAATGGACGTGGTATACCGGTTGATATTCATCCTGAAGAAGGTATTTCAGCAGCTACCGTGATTATGACCGTGCTTCATGCCGGTGGTAAGTTCGATGATAATTCATACAAAGTATCCGGTGGTTTGCATGGTGTGGGGGTTTCAGTTGTTAATGCCCTGTCTGAAAAGCTTAAACTGACGATTAATCGAGGTGGCAAGATTTATCAGCAGGAGTTTCATCTGGGAAATCCCGTTGAGGAATTAAAAGTCATTGGAGATACAGAGAAAACCGGTACAGAAGTACAGTTCTGGGCCAGTGATACTATTTTTAACAACATCGAATACCACTACGATATTCTTTCAAAACGTTTACGTGAACTGTCTTTTTTAAACTCGGGTGTACGTATTGTTCTAAATGATGATCGTAATGATAAACAGGACGTTTTTGAATATGAGGGTGGTATAAGGTCGTTTGTTGAACATCTGAACAAGAAAAAAACACCGTTACATGACACGGTATTGTATTTCAATGCTGAAAAAGACGACATCGTGGTAGAAGTTGCCATGCAATGGAATGATTCCTACCAGGAAAATATTTTCTGTTTTACCAATAATATTCCTCAGAAAGATGGTGGAACACATCTGGCAGGTTTTAGATCGGCACTAACACGTGGTTTGAATCAGTATATTGATGCCTCAGGTGTTGCCAAGAAAGCCAAGGTTAATACCAGTGGTGATGATGCCCGTGAAGGTCTGACTGCAGTATTATCTGTAAAAGTACCTGATCCCAAGTTTTCATCTCAGACAAAAGAGAAACTGGTATCTTCAGAGGTTAAGTCTGCAGTGGAATCCACTGTGGGTGAAAAACTCCATGATTTTCTACTGGAAAAACCATCTGAAGCCAAGGCGATTACATCCAAGATTATAGATGCAGCCCGTGCCCGTGAAGCTGCACGTCGAGCCCGGGAAATGACTCGTCGTAAAGGCGCACTGGATATAGCCGGTTTACCAGGCAAACTGGCAGACTGTCAGGAGAAGGACCCTGCCTTATCAGAACTGTATCTGGTGGAGGGTGATTCTGCGGGTGGCTCAGCCAAACAGGGTCGAGATCGACGTACTCAGGCGATTTTGCCATTAAAGGGAAAAATCCTGAATGTAGAGAAAGCGCGCTTTGATAAAATGCTGGGTTCAGCTGAAGTGGGTACATTAATTACTGCTCTGGGATGTGGCATAGGTAAAGACGAATATAACCCGGATAAAATGCGTTACCACCGTCTGATCATCATGACCGATGCGGATGTCGATGGCTCTCACATTCGTACATTATTACTGACGTTTTTCTATCGACAGATGCCCGAACTGATTGAACGGGGATATATCTATATTGCTCAACCACCGTTGTATAAGGTGAAAAAGGGTAAACAGGAACGCTACGTAAAAGATGACGATGAATTAAACAGTTATTTGTTGCAGCTGGCACTCAGTGGTGCACAGATGTATTCACAGAAAGATACACCGCCTATTTCAGATACGGCGCTAGAAGACCTGGCACGAGGCTACCTGAGTGTACAAAATTTGATCAAACGCCTGTCTCGTAGAATTGATAACGAAATTCTACTGCAATTACCCAATGTGACAGCCCTGGATGAAGACAGTCTGAGAGATTTATCAAAATGCCAGGAATGGTGTGATAAGTTATTGAATTTATTAACAATAAATACAGCTTCCGGTGTTGAATTCAATGTTATTGCAGAACCACCGGAAGATGGTCCTTATCATCAGATCAGGGTGATTAAGCATATTCATGGTCTCGAGCATGAATATGTACTTAACCATGATTTCTTTATTTCAGCTGAATACAGAATGATTGCAGATTTAAGTAATAAGCTGGAAGGTTTGATTACAGAAGAAAGTTATATTCAGCGCGGAGAAAAAATTCGTGAAGTAAGCAAGTTTTCACAGGTCGTAGAATGGCTGTTTGAAGAAGCTAAAAAAGGACTGGGTATTCAACGTTATAAAGGTCTGGGTGAAATGAATCCAGATCAGTTATGGGAAACCACAATGAATCCCGAGACGCGCAGAATGTTACAGGTAAGGATTGAAGATGCTATTTCAGCAGATGAAGTGTTTACAACTCTGATGGGTGACCAGGTCGAACCTCGCAGGGATTTCATAGAAAAGAATGCTCTGTCTGCAACTAATATCGATACCTGAGTTGTAATTAGCTTAATCATTTAAATACCCAGACAGATTATAAAAACTAACTTCAGTTAGCATCCCGTTTTATGCTGGCTGAAGTCACAACATTGTCATAAGAATATTATGTCCACTCCTCTACTTGATATCAGTACGCTTCCCCCGTTTTCAAAAATCAAAGCAGAACAGATAGAACCCACCATTGATCAGATTCTTGCAGACAATCGGAAAAAACTAAAAACATTATTGAAGCAGAATGAAAATAAAATAAGCTGGCAAACGATTATTCAGCCTCTGGAAGAAATGGATAATGTGTTATCGAAATACTGGTCACCTGTGCGACATTTAAATTCTGTAATGAGTTCAGATGAAATTCGAAAAGCACATGATGCCTGTATTCCAAAGTTAAGTGCTTATTCAACTGAACAGGCTCAGAATGAAGATTTATATCAGGCATACAAAAGCATTTATAAAAGTGAAGATTTTAATTCACTGGAAGATGACAGGAAAAGAACCATTGAAAATGCATTACTGAAATTTAAATTAAGTGGCATTGCACTGGATAAAAATAATAAGGAAAAATTCAAACAGATAAAACAGCATTTATCAGAATTAAAAACAAAGTTTGAACATAATGTACTGGATGCCACACAGGAATGGAAACTTCATATTACTAAAGAATCAGTGTTAGCAGGTTTACCAGATTACGCCAAAGCGATGGGCAAGCAGGAAGCTAAAAACGAAAAGGTACCTGGCTGGATCTTTACACTGGATGCACCTTCGTTTATGTCAATCATGACATATGCAGATGATCGTGAATTAAGAGAAGAAATGTATCAGGCATTTACTACCCGTGCGTCGAATGAAGGTCCAGATGCGGGCAAGTTTGATAACACAGATAAAATTGAAGAAATATTAGAGCAACGCCTGGCCATGGCAAAGTTACTGGGGTTTGATAATTATGCTGAATTATCTATCGCAGATAAAATGGCAGAGACTACAGATGATGTTCTAAAGTTTTTAAATGATCTGGTCAGTAAATCCTATCCTCTAGCTATTAAAGAAATTGAACAGTTAAAAGATTTTGCAAAGGAAGAATGTGATATAGATGATCTGCAGGCCTGGGATGTTGCCTATTGCTCAGAGAAATTAAAACAGCAGGAATATGGTATTAGTCAGGAAGAATTAAAACCATATTTTCCAGCACCAAAAGTCATTCAGGGTTTGTTTAATATTGTTAAACAATTATATGGCATTAGTATTGAGCAAAAACAAGATATGGATGTCTGGCATAAAGACGTTACCTTCTATGAAATTACAGATGATCAGGGTGAATTAAGAGGCGCTTTTTATCTGGATTTGTATGCCCGAGCTAATAAACGAGGTGGTGCATGGATGGATGAATGTGTCAGTCGAATGGTATGTGATAATAAAATACAGACACCGGTGGCCTATCTAACCTGCAACCTGACTCCACCGGTTGATAATGACCCTGCATTACTGACCCATGATGAAGTAACTACATTGTTTCATGAATTTGGTCATGGCTTACATCACATGTTAACTAAAGTTAATGCCCTGTTCGTTTCGGGAATTAATGGTGTTGAATGGGATGCTGTCGAATTACCCAGCCAGTTTATGGAAAACTGGTGCTGGGAGAAAGAAGGCCTGGAAATGATAGCCAGTCATTATCAGAGCGGAGAATCTTTACCAGAAGACCTGTTTAATAAACTTATTAAGGCAAAAAACTTTCAGTCAGCCATGTTCATGGTCAGGCAACTGGAGTTTGCATTATTTGATTTTCGCCTACATATGGAATATGGAACAGATCAATTTAAAGGTGTTCAGGCATTACTGGATGAAATAAGGCAGCAGGTGGCTGTGGTGATTCCGCCCAAGTTTAATAAATTTCAGAATAGTTTTACGCATATTTTTGCAGGTGGTTATTCCGCTGGCTATTACAGTTATAAGTGGGCAGAAGTGTTATCGGCTGATGCATTCTCCATGTTTGAAGAAAAGGGTATTTTTGATGAAGATACAGGTAAAGCCTTTTTACATAATATTCTCGAGAAAGGTGGTTCAGCCAAAGCCATGGAATTATTTAAATCATTCAGAGGACGTGAACCACAGATTGATGCCCTGTTGAGGCACAGTGGTCTAAGTTAATATTATCGTTATAAACGTTGGAGTAAACGATGTTTAAAATAATCAGCCTAATCTCATTATTAATAATTTCAGCACAAAGTCTGGCAAGTGATAAAGAAGGCCGTGTTCGTTACAACGCCAGTACAGGTGATACCATGCTTGATGTAAGTCTGGGTAAATTAAATCTAAGAGCAGATGGTAATATTAATGATTTTATCTCAGCACTGGGATTCGAATATAAAGTACCCACCACAAAAATAAAAAGCCTGATAGTGGATTATAACTTTACACCGTCTGATGCTTATATGACATTGAGTATTGGCCACCTGACTGGTCGATCAATTGATGATGTGGCCAGTTTTTATCGAAGTAATCAGGCCAGAGGCTGGGGTTATGTAGCAAAAGGCATGGGTATTAAGCCGGGATCCAGTGAATTTCATCAGCTGAGGCAGGGTAGTCAGTTGAGTTTTTTATCGGAGAACAACGAAAAACCAGCCAAAAATAACAAGGCGAAGGGCAAAGGTAAAGAGAATAAAAATAATGGCCAGGGAAAGAATAAAGGTAAAAAAGATCATTAATATCAACTTCTGGGATAGTTCTCTATAATCTTTGTTTAATTTCGATACCACGAAAAATAGATAATATGAAATACAAAGACCTGCGGGATTTCATTCAGCAACTTGAACAACAGGGCGAATTAAAACGCATCAGCCTGGAAGTTGACCCTTATCTGGAAATGACTGAAATCTGTGATCGCACCCTGAGAGCAGAAGGTCCGGCCCTGTTATTTGAAAATGTAAAAGGTTCGGATGTACCGGTTCTGGCTAATTTGTTTGGTACGCCCAGGCGTGTTGCTATGGGTATGGGTGAGGATTCAGTTGAGGCCCTGCACGAAATAGGCAATTTACTGGCTTTTTTAAAAGAACCTGAGCCGCCAAAAGGCATGAAAGATGCCTGGGACAAGCTGCCGATATTCAAACAGGTGCTGAATATGGCGCCTAAAGTTATTTCAAAGGCCAGTTGTCAGCAGGTGATCATTGAGAAAGATGACGTCGATCTGGCTAGTATTCCGGTACAGACCTGCTGGCCGGAAGATGCTGCTCCTCTGATTACCTGGGGTCTGGTGGTCACTAAAGGTCCGAATAAAGATAGGCAAAATCTGGGTATTTACCGTCAGCAGGTGATTAGCAATAATAAAGTCATTATGCGCTGGCTATCCCATCGAGGTGGTGCACTGGATTTTAAAGAATGGCAGGAAAAACATCCCGCTGAGCCCTTCCCCGTTGCGGTGGCATTGGGTGCAGATCCGGCAACCATTCTGGGTGCTGTCACGCCGGTACCCGATACTTTATCAGAGTATGCTTTTGCTGGCTTATTACGCGGCAGTAAAACAGAAGTTACTGAATGCCAGTTAAGTGATTTACAGGTACCGGCCTCGGCCGAATATGTTCTGGAAGGTTTTATTTATCCTGATGAAATGGCAGAAGAAGGTCCATTTGGTGACCATACCGGCTATTACAATGAAGTGGAAAAGTTTCCGGTGTTTACCATAGAAAAGATTACCCACCGAAAAGACCCCATATATCACAGTACCTATACCGGTCGACCACCAGATGAACCAGCTATTTTAGGTGTCGCACTTAATGAAGTCTTTGTGCCGATATTGAAAAAACAGTTTCCTGAAATTACAGATTTTTATTTACCCCCGGAAGGTTGTTCCTATCGTCTGGCCGTAGTGAGTATGAAAAAACAGTATCCTGGTCATGCCAAGCGAGTGATGATGGGTGTCTGGTCTTTTTTACGTCAGTTTATGTATACCAAATTTGTCATAGTGGTTGATGACGATGTGAACACCCGTGACTGGAATGATGTTATCTGGGCAATGACCACACGAATGGACCCGTCACGAGATACCACCATTATTGAAAACACACCGATTGATTATCTGGATTTCGCCTCCCCGGTTTCAGGTCTGGGTTCTAAAATGGGTTTTGATGCGACTAATAAACTACCCGGTGAAACCAGTCGTGAATGGGGCCGACCCATTGTTAAGGATGAAAAAGTAAAACAACGTATTGATGAAATATGGAAAGAGTTAAATATTTTCGAAGAGTAAGTTTGTAAGTAATGAATGATAAAAAGTTTTATGTAAAAGACAGCGGTATTCATGGTAAGGGTTTGTTTGCCTGTTGTGATATAGAAAAAGATGAAACCATTGGCATAATAAAATTCAATCCTACCGATGAAGATGGCCCTTATGTTTTATGGGTAGAAGATCAGGGTATACTGGTCGAATGTGATTTAAAATTTATTAATCATCATCCACAGCCGAATGCCTGTTACTGTGAAGATCTTAATGTGGTTGCATTAAGAGACATAAAAAAGGATGAAGAGATTACCCATGATTATGGGGATGACTGGATAGAAATATAAATATAAAAACGTTAGTCCGCAAATAAACGCGAATTAACGCAAATAAAATCAAAAATATATGTTGTTGCAGTGAGCCGTAGGCTCACTAACAAAACTTTAGCATTCATTTGCGGCTACACTTTTTTATAAAAGACTTCATTCAGAAGATTTTTTGAAGAGTTGATTGCCAGTCAGCATTAGGACGCGATTCTAATAACTTGATAATTTTACCGACTTCGTTTTCGTACCAGCCCTGATGATTTTGCAGAGGTTCAACCTGATATCCCCACCAGGCACCGGAGCTATCCTGTGCAATCCAGTTAACCCAGTCAGGGATATTTAACGA
>JAPHQX010000055.1 GCA_026196035.1 Gammaproteobacteria bacterium | reverse complement strand
GATATGCTTGAGGTAAGTGTCTTGTTAATGAGATAAGGCCTTCAAATGACAGAGAGAAAAGAGGTTAAAGAAATGATCAGCGCGCTGAGGATGTTAATTAATAATACCTCCATACTTTTCAGGTATGTTATGTTTGGGTTCACACCTTTATCCTTTTTCTTATTTACAGTTATGGTAGTTTTGTTGCCCGAAAAGCTTTATGCACAGGCTGATATTAATCATCCAGAAAGTTCAGGTTCAGCCGCTGAAGGCCCTGGAAAGAAAAAATTCGACTTTATATTGCGCTTTGGCGAAGGTGGCTTTAGAGATAGTCGATCTCCAGTTCATCAATTAGGTGGCGGTCAGCTAGCACTTGATATCAGGCCTGTTGCATTGCCAGTTGCGTTTTCTATTGCCAGCGAGTCTTATACAAACAGTCCCGATCCCACTCATGCTTATGAAATATCGAAGCTGCTGTCTCTTAATCTGCTTTACATAACGCCCTTGTCCAGTAACGAAAAGCTGAATTATTTTTTTGGCGGTGGCATTGGCTGGCTTGAAGTGCCGACAGATGAAAATAATCCTGGAGCAAGAACGAAGGATAATCTTTATAACCTGGAGGCAGGTGTCCATTACAGGTATTTTCAGAAAGTGGGGTTTTATGGGCTTGTAAAATATCTAAATTCAAAAAAGACAGTTAATAATATACAGGTGATAGATTTCAGTGAGCGTATTTTTTTGCTGGGGATTACTTACAGTTTCAGCTTATAAGCTCCCCTGAAAATAATAAAATATCAGGCCAATATAAATCAGCAATTATAAAATTTATGTATCGAAAAATACATTAATAGTTGTGATCTGCTGGCTGTTATATAACAGTTTACTTGATATACGGAAAAAGTTTTTTCTGTTCAAGATTTATGCGTTCAGATACCAGGTGAAATATGTGTTTAGTTTCATCAACAAATGCTTCATTGGTTTTGAAATCATGTGGTGCCTTACACCAGTGTCTGGCGTAGTCATTCATGATTTTGTTTAACTGACTGGTATTGTTTATAAACTGATTTGCAACTTCGTGGGCGCCACTTTCCTTTTGAGGTAACAGTTCCTTGTAGGCAGTTCTACCTTCATGCTTTAAATGATCGTTTATTGTCGTTGTAAATTGCTTTAATAAATTGCAAAAAACAGGATTGTTACGTAATTTGTCGTGAGTAATTAAATAATCCAGTACTTCAATATTATCTAAAATATTCTGATTTTCTTTTTGGAGTTCATTTTTTAGTGTCATTTTCCTATCCTGAATCATTTGTAGGGTTATAAAATTCACTGTCTTGTATGAAGCATAAACAAGTGTAGGTTGCATAATGTTGTTATGCATCAAATGTGAAAAATATTAGTATTTAATGATGTTATTATGGGCTTTTAGAGTGAAATTAGAAGGTTCATTTATTCCTTCTAAAGTTATGAAATAGCCTGAGCTGGCCTGACAACTGCTGGTATAATATTGAGATTATATTGAACTGCTATTGAAATCAAAATGATAGATAGTGGTTAACTGGATAAAAGAGTTCGGCTGCTTTTATCTTTCTGTTGTAAAGATTATAAGGCATCTATTTGTGGCATTAAAACCAACTATTTATAAGTTCAGAATTTCTCTTTCAGATCTCAACCGAGATTATTACGATACACTTAGTCTGACTATTGCCCAGCATCCTTCAGAAAATTTAGAACGAATGATGATTCGTGTGATGGCGTATTGTATTAATGCTCAGGAATATCTGGCTTTTACCAAAGGCTTAAGTGAAGTGGATGAACCTGATATATGGGTGCGGACACTTGATGATCAGATTGCATTATGGATAGATGTGGGTGAGCCCGCTGTAGATAGAATAAAAAAATCCACACGTCTAGCCGCTAAGGTTAAAGTTTATAGCTTTAATTCAAAATCGGATATCTGGTGGGAGCAGGGACGATCCAGATTTAGTCAGCTAAAGGCTTCTTTTTATCAGTTTCAGTGGCAGGATATTCAGTCACTGGCTGCGCTTGTACAACGTACTATGGATTGTTCTGTTACCATTACAGGTAATTCAGCCTATGTAGCAACTGAGTCTGGGGAATGTGATTTATCATGGCAAGTGTTACAGGACCAATAACCTAGAAGGTAATTATTTGATTTTTATCAAAATTCTATTAATTCGGTCGGCTTTAATTATCAAGCTGGGTGTTAATTATTATGGAGAATTTAATTAAAAACGGTATGATTAGAACACTTCTGTAACAGCGCGCTCAAATTGTCAAAGATAGAAACTGGAAATAATTTTTTAGGGAAGATAGTTGCATGATGCTCCAAGACATATTACTGGTTATCTTTATTTTCACCACTGTCGTTTCAACTTTTCTATGGTTCAGGTTATCCAGAAAACTCAAAGCCAGTCATTTTATCTATTCAGATGGCCTGGAAAAAAATAAAACTATTGAAAAAGATTTGAGCATATCAAAACGTGAGCTCAAGGGTATTCTGGATAATTTACAGGATACCTATTATCGAACAGATGTGGAGGGTGTGCTTCTGTTTGTTTCATCTTCAGTTGAACCCTTATTGAGTTATAAGCCTGAAGAGCTAGTTGGTCATAAGATTACCGAGTTTTATACTGACCCGGGTCAGCGCGAAGTGTTTCTCAGAGCTATGGCTGAAAATGGAGGCCATGTTGAGCAATATCCGATTACTTTAAGGCATAAAAATGGTTCTACCATCTGGATGTCAACCAATGCACATTTTTTATATGATGATCAGGGGAATGTTATTGGTGTTGAAGGCACCGGACAGGATTTTACCGCCAGGCGAATAGCCGAACAGGATTTAATTAAAGCTAAAGAAGAAGCAGAGCAGGCGAATAAAGCCAAGAGTCTTTTCCTGGCTAATATGAGCCACGAAATTCGTACACCTATGAATGGTGTTATTGGTTTTACCAGACTGTTATCGAAAACAGATCTGGATAAAAATCAGTCTGATTATGTTGAAACGATTAATACATCTGTAAAAGATTTGTTGAGTATTGTTAACGACATACTGGATTTTTCACGTATCGAATCCGGAAAAATGGAATTACAGACGAAAGTCATTAATACAGGAGAATGTCTGAATTCAGTCGTAAGATTATTTGAGGCATCTGCAAAAATAAAATCACTGAATCTGCAATGCCATATGGCAGAAAATCTTCCCGAAAATATAATTGTTGATCCACTACGACTTAGACAGGTCATTGCAAATCTAATTGGTAATGCCGTGAAGTTTACCGACAGTGGTTCAATTACTTTAAAGGCTGAAAGAATTAGTCATAATGATTCTGATCATTTGATGATTGAGGTTATTGATTCTGGGAGAGGTATAGCAGATAGTCAGAAAGCGCATCTTTTTGATGCATTTACTCAGGTGGATCAATCTATTTATAAGTCGGATTCTGGAACAGGTCTGGGACTGGCAATCTCAAAGCAGCTGATTGAATTAATGCAGGGCGAAATTGGCGTAAAAGATAATGATAAAAGTGGAGTGACTTTCTGGATACATTTTCCCATCATTGAAACAGATCAGGTTCCCGATCCTAAGCAGGAACATAATTTAATAGAGTCAGATGGCAGGTACACTGGCTTACGTATTCTGGTTGCGGATGACAATGCGATTAACCGTAAGCTAATAACCACCCTGCTTGGTCAGCGTGGTGTTGTGACAACTGAAGCTGTTGATGGAAAGAGCGCATTAGATATAGCGCTTAATCAGAGTTTTGATCTTATACTAATGGATATACGTATGCCAGAGCTGAATGGTATTGAAGTGACTGAAAAAATACGTGCTGTAGAAGCAGATACCTATATCCCTATTATTGCGCTGACAGCTCATGCGCTACCTCATGAACAAAAAACATTTATTGAGGCTGGAATGGATACCTGTATTACCAAGCCTGTTCTGGAGTATCAGCTTTTCAAGCTTATTGATCAATGGGTTCTACAGGTATAACAACTGGTAGTGTGCTGAATCAGTAAAGCTTTTATTTTATAATTTTGCTCTCGAATGCGGTCATTTTTTCCGGCATAGTCTGCCAGTTACATTCGCGCATCACTTTTGCTACAGCATGTAGCTTTCCCTGTTTGATAGCTTTCTTGCGATCACCTTTACGCTTAATTCCATAAAACGGTAGCATGATATCAAAGGCTTCTTCTGTGAAGCGCTTTATGGGTTTCATGACATCATTCTTTCTTGTATGAAATGCATCTTCACCATCGGCGCAGGCTTTATTAAGTACGTTGAATTGTCGACAGGCAATGGGACGCATGGGGTGAATGCTGCATGCACCCTCTAACAGGAAAGGGCAGGTGTTTAGCTTGTCGATGTTGTTTAATTGCTGTTTTAACTGTTCGCGTAAAGGTGATTGCAACTTCTCTATTACGTACCAGCTCATGCCCATGAGTTCCAGTGGATAAACCGGGATATCCTGATGGGTGGTGCAGCAACTGCTGCAACCTTTGGCACAGGCCAGTTGACGGCCCTGTTTCTGTTCACTCTCGATGGCTGCACTGATGCCTTTATCAATGACGGCATAGGCATTGAGTAATATGGCTAGCCAGGGAAAACGTGCTTCATCATCGGTAAAACTAAGACGTTGCGGTTTTCTGTAATCGCATTCAGGAGGCTGGCTCATATCTGGCTTCAGTGATTCTTAATTGTTTTATGTATTGGATGTAATTTTAGAATTCAACAGAGTGATAAACATTCTGCACATCATCCAGGTCATTAAGCATATCCAGAAATTTATCAAACATTTCAGCATCATCACCTGTCAGAGGTGAGGTGTTTTGTGCTAGATACTGAATCTCATCAACATCAAAATCAATTTCACCCAGGGCATCGATTAACGCCTGTCTGGCTTTGGCATATTCGGTATGAGGTATGAATACACTGATTTTTCCATCTTCATTTTCGATATCGGTGACATCGACATCGGCGTTTAGCAGGGCTTCAAGTACGGCTTCATCATCGTCACCGTCGAAGACCAGAATGCCTGAATGATCAAACATATGGCTAACGCTGCCCTGAGTGCCAATTTTACATTTGGCTTTGGTAAAGCACTGGCGGACATCACCAAAGGTACGGTTAGGGTTATCGGTTAGGCAGGCGACCATCACCATGCAGCCGCCGGGGCCAAAGCCTTCGTATATGGCAGGTGAGAAGTCTTCACCGCCGCCGCCCTGGGCTTTTTTAATGGCCTTTTCAATGACATGGGTGGGTACCTGGTCTTTTTTTGCTCGATCGATCAGTCCGCGTAGTGCCAGATTGCCGTCCGGGTCGGTGCCTCCTGCCTTGGCACATACATAGATCTCACGGCCATATTTACTGTAGACTTTGGCTTTGGCGTCAGATGTTTTCGCCATCGACTCTTTGCGGTTTTGATAGGCTCTGCCCATGACCCGGATGCTCCATTGAATACGATAAAAACATAAATTTTACAGATAAACAGGGCTGGATACCAATATTTACGAATATTCAGAGAATTCACTCTCTGAGCTGAGTTGATAATTTTGTAAACAGGAATACATAAATGTCGAAATTGACTTTAATTATCGGTAATAAAAACTATTCATCGTGGTCGCTTCGCCCATGGGTATTTTTAAAACAGAAACAGATTGCATTTGATGAAAAACGAGTGGCTTTATTTACACAAACGACCGATAAAGAACTTGCTGAATATAACTCTGATTCTAAAGTGCCGGTTCTGAAAGACGGTGATCTGGTGATCTGGGATTCATTATCGATTCTTGAATATATTGCTGAAAAATATCCGCATGTAAATGGCTGGCCTGTAGAGCAAGATGCGCGTGCTTTTGCCAGATCGGTCAGTTGTGAAATGCATTCCAGTTTCTTTTCAGTAAGAAATGAACTGCCAATGAACTGTCGAAAAAAATTTAAGAATATTCAATTATCATCAGATGCTGAACGTGAGATAGAAAGAATTAGAAATTTATGGCGGCAATGTCGAACCCAGTTTGGACAACAGGGTAAATGGTTGTTTGGTGAGTATTCTATTGCCGATGCGATGTTCGCACCAGTTGCATTACGGTTTGCCGGTTATGGTATTTCTCTTGATGGTATAGAAGCTGACTATGTAACCTGCGTGCTTAATCAAGCCTGTATTATCAACTGGATAGAAGCCGGAAAAAAAGAAAAAGAAGTCATAGAAGAAGATGAAATTAATGTCTGATTCTGACTGTTTGGCTAATAATACTGTTGTTGATCTGTACACGGATCTGGCGGCTAATCCCGATAAGGACTTTGGCTGGGATAAGGGGCTGGCTAATGCCATTAATCATCATTATCGTAAAGAATGGCTAGATGCTGTTCCTGACAGTGTCTGGCAGTACTGTGCTGCGGTAGGTAATCCTTTTCAACTGGGTGAATTTAAAAGAGCTGATGCGGTACTTGATCTCGGTTGTGGTGCAGGCGTTGATCTTTGTGTCGCATCCTTGCTGGTGAGTAAGGAGGGGCGTGTATCGGGTGTGGATTTAACACCTGCCATGGTTGAACTGGCCCGGCATAATGCAGTGCGGGCAGGGTTGAATAATATATCTGTTTATCAGACATCCATTGAAAAACTGCCTTTTGATGATGCCAGTTTTAATATTGTTATTTCTAACGGTGCAATTAATCTTTCTGAATCCAAAGAAGATGTTTTTCGGGAAGCTTTTCGGGTATTGTCATCTGGCGGGCATTTGTATTTTGCCGATATGATAAAAGATGGAAACCATCAGGCTGATACCTGCTGTAATGCGGAATCATGGGCAGATTGCGTGGCTGGAACATTAAAGACTGATGATCTTATTCAGTTAATCAGGGCAGCGGGTTTTGTTGATGTTAAACGGGTATCGCTGACTCATTATAAAACTTCAGTATCTACCATTGGTGCAACGTTCAGAGCATCTAAGGTGTGATGTGTATAATTAACAAAAATAATATGAGCCTTTTATGGATAATCATTTGAATGAATTAAATAATCAGTTTGCCATTGCCGACCATGTTGTGTTCAGGCAGGCTGATAACGGTCTGATTTCAATTGAAGTCATTAATCAATATGCCAGAGCAACCATTCAGCTGCAGGGTGCACATTTAACCGAGTGGACCTTGCATGATCAGCCTGCTGTTATCTGGATGTCTGATGACGCAGTATTTGCCACGGGTAAATCCTTGCGCGGCGGTATTCCGATTTGCTGGCCCTGGTTCGGTGCTCATGAGTCAGATTCATCTTTACCGGCACATGGTTTTGCACGTACGGTTGAATGGCAGGTAGTCGACACCCGGCTGCTGGATGATGATGTGGTGCAGCTGGTGTTTCGAATAGTCAATGATGAAGCGAACCGGGCAATGTGGCCATGTCCTACTGAGCTTGATTACACCATCACCATTGGTAAAACTCTGGAGCTTGATTTACTGACACGGAATGTGGGCGCTGCGGCAATTACAATAGGTGATGCCCTGCATACCTATTTTAATGTTAGTGATGTACGTAATGTTGCTATTCACGGGCTGGATGGTTGTGACTATCTGGATAAGGTTGAGAGTTTTAATCGCAAACAACAGTCTGGCGAGGTCACCATTGATCAGGAAGTTGATCGTGTCTATCTGGATACGAGTGATGATTGCGTCATTGATGACCCGGGTTTTAAACGTCGTATCATTATTAAAAAACGTGGTAGTGGAACAACGGTGGTCTGGAATCCCTGGCGAGAAACCGCTGCAAAGATGGGTGACCTGGGTGAGGAAGGTTATCTACATATGCTCTGTGTTGAGAGTGCCAATGCTGCCAGTGATGTGGTCAGGCTTGAGCCAGGTGAGCAACATCATCTATGGGTAAGTTATTCCGTCGAATAACATATCAGGTTATTTATATAGTTAACCAGCTCTACAGATGGCCTGTCTAAAATGTAGCGCTGGGTCAATAAGCCCATGGTTTTGGATTTTATAAAGATAACAGTACATTTCTAATTTTTTAGAAGTTCGAAATATGCTAATATTTGTTGATTCCAGGTTGATCCATTTATAGCCTGCAGATTCTTTTCTGAATTGCTGATAGAGATGTTTATAAGCCGTTCCAGGCGATGCCCTGATAGCAATAGATGTGAGTTCAGTTAAACCCAGATTATCCTTAGTAGAAACTTTAAGAGGACCATACATTAGTGCACAAAGTAGCTAGTATTCCCCCGTGGCAACGTTTTTTCCCCTTTCTTCTCTGGCTGCCTGCCATCACGCAGCGTGATTTTCGAGCGGATTTTATTGCCGGCTTAACCGGTTCCATTGTTGTGCTGCCTCAGGGTGTTGCTTTTGCATCCATCGCCGGGATGCCTGCGGAGTATGGTCTTTATGCGGGTATGGTGCCGGCTATTATTGCGGCCCTGTTTGGTTCTTCCCGGCATCTGGTATCTGGACCGACGACAGCGGCCTCTATTGTTATGCTGTCATCCTTAAGTGTCTATGCCGAACCGGGTTCGATAGATTATGTCACTCTGGCGCTGACGCTGACTTTTATGGTGGGTGTTATTGAGCTGGGGCTGGGTCTGGCACGCATGGGTGCGCTGGTGAACTTTATTTCTCATTCAGTCATTGTCGGCTTTACTGCCGGTGCAGCGATTCTGATTGCGGCCAAACAATTGAAATTCTTTTTTGGTGTAGAGATTGCCCGTGGCGGTCATTTGCATGATATTTTATGGCAGTTTTTTCAGCAGCTGGGTGATATTAATCCCTGGGTGACGACGGTATCTATGGCCACTTTGCTGAGTGGTATAGCGGTTAAACGCTGGTTACCTAGAGTGCCTTATCTGATAGTGGCCATGTTAACCGGCAGTCTGCTGGCACTGTTACTGAATCAAAAAATGGGTATGCAAGTAACCGGTATCAGTTCAGTGGGTGCATTACCTGCGTCATTGCCGCCCTTATCATCACCTGATTTTACTTTTGGCACTTTTCGAGATCTGGCATCAGCCGCTTTTGCCCTGAGTCTGTTTGCATTAACCGAAGCCATTTCCATTGGACGTTCACTGGCGGCTAAAACGGGCCAGCGTATCGATGGTAATCAGGAATTTATTGGTCAGGGTCTATCAAATATTTTCGGTTCTTTCTTCTCCGGCTATGTGGCGACAGGTTCTTTTAATCGTTCAGGGCTTAATTATCAGGCCGGTGCAAGAACACCTATGGCTGCAATCCTGGCTGGTGTTTTGTTGATGGGGCTGGTGGTGATGGTGGCACCCTATGCCGCTTACTTACCCAATGCCGCCATGGCGGGTATTTTGTTTCTGGTCGCCTGGGGTCTGATTGACTTCAGGGAAATTGCCCACATACTAAAAAGCAGTCGACGTGAAACCATTGTCCTGTCGATCACCTTTTTCGGGGCCCTGTTTCTGGAACTGGAAACGGCGATTTTTGCGGGCGTTATTATGTCCCTGTTGTTGTATCTTGAAAGGGTCTCGAAACCCAGGATTGTGACTCGTACACCTGACCCACGATTATATAAACGGGCATTTAATACAGACCCCGATTTACCCGAATGTCCACAACTGAAAATTATTCGGATTGATGGTTCATTGTTCTTTGGTTCCATTGATCATGTACAGGAAACGTTTGCCAGAATTCGTACAAATTATCCAGAGCAGAAACATCTGGCCATAGTTGCTCAGGGTATTAACTTTGTTGATATGCAGGGCGGGGACGTACTGGCAACAGAGGCCAAAAAACGCCGTGCCAATAATGGTGGTATGTATCTTATTAGCGTTAAAAAAGGTTTATGGGATGCACTGGATCGCTATGGTTGTCTGGAAGCGACGGGTGGTCGTAATATTTTTCAGTCGAAAACAGCAGCCATCACTGCGATATACCAGAAACTGGATAAATCGATATGTGAGACCTGCGATAAGCGTATTTTCATGGAATGCCATGGAAAACGAATGAAAGAATAGAGTTAGAGATCAGCATAATATCCTGATGTAACTATTATGTAACGACTTAACCGGAATGTGTTAAGCGGCTATGTAGGCCTGGACGCTTGAACTGTATGACAGTATATAAATGAACTTCTGTATATTGTTATTGTCTTCTCTCCTCTCCGGTTAAGTTAGCGTGTGTGAAAAAGATGTTAGATGTTAGTTTCCTGAAAAGACCCCGTCTCAGTGTCAATTTGCTATTGGTGATGAGTCTGGTTTATATCCTGACTGTCGACAATCAGAAGTTTTGGTCAACCCTCATAGATGCACTGGACTTGTCGCTGTTTAGCCATATCCTGTTTATTGCGGCATTCTTTATGTTGCTGTTTACAGTGACATTAATTTTATTGTTCCTTGTCAGTAACAGGAAATTACTTAAACCGGTGTTAATGGTGCTGCTGATGGTTGCGGCAACGATCAGTTATTTTATGGACACCTATGGCACGGTAATTAGTGTTTCCATGCTGCACAACATAGCGGAAACAGATTATAGTGAAGCTACTGACCTTTTAACCTCGGGTCTGTTTTTACATATTTTTATTTTTGGTATGGTTCCGGCTGCTCTGGTGGCCTGGGTAGACGTGCAATATAAATCCTTATCTACAGAGCTGGTATCCAGATTTGTATTGGCTACTGTCTGTGTAGTGATTTCTGCTACAGCTATTTTTGCATCAACCAAGGATTTTGCTTATGTCGTCAGAGAGCACAGGCAGCTACGTTTATTTGTTAATCCACTGTATCCACTAACCGCAGTTTATAAATTTGCTAAAGAGTCAGTCGTTAGTAAAGATAATACACTGAAGCCTGTGTTTAGTGATGCAAAACAACGTCCTCATCTAAATTCTAAAAATACTGTTCTGGTGATGGTCGTGGGTGAAACTGCACGTGCCAGTTCATTTCATCTGAATGGTTATCAGCGAAACACAACTCCACAACTGGAGAAAGATTCCGGTCATGTGATTAATTTTGAACATGCCTACTCCTGTGGCACAGCAACAGCCGAGTCAGTGCCCTGTATGTTTTCTGTTCTGGATCACGATCATTTTAGTAAGGACGAAGCCAGACACTCCGAAAATCTTCTTGATGGACTGGTGCATGCCGGTGTCAGCGTGTTATGGGTAGAGAATGACGGCAGTTGTAAGGGCGTATGTCAGAGGGTAGAAACACAAACGATTACGATTGATGCAGATGCCGTACTCTGTAATGATGAAAAATGTTTTGATGAGGTTTTGTTATCGGGGCTGAGTGACCGTCTGAATACTATTAATAATGATACTGTCATTGTTTTGCATCAGCAGGGTAGTCATGGTCCTGCTTATTACAAACGTTATCCCGACAGGTTTGAAGTTTTTAAACCCGCCTGTAAAACAAAGGCAGTACAGGATTGCACGCAGGAAGAAATCATTAATGCGTATGATAATACTATTTTGTATACCGATTATGTTTTGTCAGAAGTTATTAATGTACTTAAACAAAAATCAGATAAACTGGATACTGCCATGTTGTATATGTCAGATCATGGCGAGTCATTAGGTGAAAATGGTCTGTATCTTCACGGGCTGCCATATTATATGGCACCTGATGAACAGGTTCATGTGCCCCTTGTCATGTGGTTATCTGAAGAACTTGTACAGACTAAACATGTTGATATGGCCTGTTTGCAGGAGCATGGACACTTAGAGAAATATTCACATGATAATCTTGTACATACCGTATTGGGTTTGATGGATATTCAGACCAGTCAATATGATGTGAAACAGAATATTCTTTCATCATGCAATATTGCAAGCAGACAGCCAGAGGTTGCCAGTTTTTCCAGAAAATCTGATCATAAAATCCAGATCAGGTAATAGCATTTCATGATGTTGTAAAACATTATAATTAAAGTCTATTTATGCTCCCTGATTCTTGCTCAGCTGAGTAAATTAGATGGCTAAATATGTGATATGTTCTATAAATAAATATGATTCTATATCGATTTAACTGGATAGAAACTTGTTACATGAGAATGATGGATGACTAAACCCGTAAAAGCAGACATTCTGATTGTTGATGATGATCCTCTGATTTTGCAATTGTTACAGATACATCTTGAATCAGAAGGTTTTAACCCCGTACTTGCTGAGAATGGTCACCAGGCACTTGATTGCCTGTCTGAACATGCTGAAACAATTCAGTCGATTATTTCAGATGTCGAGATGCCTGAGCTTGATGGTTATGCTCTGTGTGAGGCTGTCAGAGCTGATCAGCGCTTTCAGACTTTACCTTTTGTTTTTATTTCAGCGCATACTGATCTTGATGAAAAACTAAAAGGTTATTCAGTGGGTGGTGATGATTATATTGTTAAGCCGATTGAGCCGGAAGAGGTGATTTTAAAAGTACGTTATATTATTGATAACAGAGTTAAGCATGAATCGCTCAGCAAACAGGCGAGTGATTCATTTAATGCTGCAATGAATGCCATGACCTATACCAGTCGTCTTGGACTGGTACTTTCATTTATAAAGGACGCGACACATATAAAAACAGTTGAAGATCTGGCTATGAGACTGTTTGATACAATGGAAAATCTGGGACTGAATTCGGTTATTCAGTTTCATGTCAGAATGAATTTATTACCTTTTAGTAAAAATGGTAGCATGACGCCACTGGAAACCAATGTTATTGAGCTGGCCAGGAGTCGAGGTCGTTTTTTTGATTTTGCGGCCAGAACCATTGTTAATTATCAGCATTTCTCTTTGCTGGTAAAAAATATGCCGATTGACAATCCAGATGATTATGGAGCTATTAAAGATATTCTGGGGAACTTGTGTGATGCAGTTGAGGTTATTGTTCAATTAATATTATCTAATGAGCTGACAGAAGAAAAATCCCAGAGTATGTCAGTTGCAGATAGTGCACTGGCAGATATTAAAACGGCAATGCAAATGATCCAGAGTGAGAATGAAAGAGCCGTAGAAATTATGATAGGTGAAATGGAAGATGCGATGATTTCATTAGGGTTAACAGATGCTCAGGAAGAAGTTCTGAGATCGATCACCTTTCAGTATCTGGAGGACTCTACCAGAGCTTTTGAGAAGGTTAAGGATTTGTACAGGTCATTTGAAGATATTCATAAAACCCTGAATCAATAAGTGTAATTTGGTGAATATTTTTCACTTACTCTTAAAGCCATTTTGTTATAATGCTGTTTTCTGTAAATTCCTGTGAATTATTATGTTGATTGTTATTTCTCCTGCTAAAACTCTTGATTACGATACGCCGCCAAAGACCAGAATATTTACCCAGCCTGATTATCTGGATCGTTCTCAGCAACTGATTACCCGTATGCGGGAGTTCTCATCAAGGGATATTTCCGAGTTGATGAATGTCAGTACAAAAATAGCGGATTTAAACTTTGATCGTTATAAGTCCTGGCGTAAAAAATTTACACAGGAAAATGCCAAGCAGGCGATACTGGCATTTAAGGGCGATGTCTATACGGGACTGAATGCAGAATCATTTAGTGCCAGGGATTTTAAATTTGCTCAGGCACATTTACGAGTATTATCCGGTTTATATGGGTTGTTAAGGCCACTCGATCTGATGCAGCCCTATCGCCTGGAGATGGGAACAAAGTTATCTACCAGGCAGGGTAAGAATCTGTATGAGTTCTGGGATACACAGATTACTGATGGGCTAAATCAGCAGTTAAAAAAAATAAAATCTGAGTACCTGATTAACCTGGCTTCCAACGAATATTTCAAGTCGGTTAAGCCTAAACAGCTAAACGGCGAGATTATTGTGCCGGAATTCAAGGACTATAAAAATGGCCAGTATAAAATGCTCGGTGTTTATGCTAAAAAAGCCCGTGGTACTATGAGTCGATTTATTATTCAGAATCAGTTATCTGACCCTGAAGGCATTAAAGACTTCAATGGAGATGGATATTCATTTAATAAGAAGCTGAGCAAAGATAATCACTGGGTATTTACCCGTAAAGTGAAGTAGTTGATGGCTGTTTATTTAATAGAGTTCTGAAACATCTACAAAAACCAGATATTCCCTGACCTTCTGGTCTTTTACTTTCAGGATATTAGAGAAGGGTACGTCTAAGGTGCTGTTATCATGCCGTGTATAACAGACGCTGCCATGACATATGATTGAGTCATCATGAGACCAGAACTCTGAGATCTGATGTTTCAGTGATTTAATGCTGTTAAAAAAATAACTGACCTGATCACTAACAGCAGGTTTTCCTAGTGTAGTTGGCATATTACCAAAACGAAAATTGATATCATCTGTTAGAAAGTCAGTAAAACGTTCACAGCTTTTTGTATCGATGCTCCTGAATATATCTTTAATCCATTGTTCAATCTTTATGTCATTCGTCATGCTTCTTTCTGGCTCATTTTGCTTAATATTAAGTTGCTTATTACCCGTTTATTTATAGCATTTCAATAATCCATTTTGTAACTGTACCTGTTGCATGAGCACATTTATTGCCACGATCTTTATCAAACTGTTTATATTCATCGGCATTCCACATATCGTAAATTCGACCTGTGAACTTCTTCTGCAGCTCTTCACAGGTGATGCCGCCAAATTCTTCTTTGAAGCGTTCTACCAGTTCTTTGCCTTTGGAGAAGTTATTAATACAACGGCCCATGTGGAGCTTGTTTCTATCGCGTCCACGTTTTGCGCTTAAGGCCATGAGTCCTCCTGTCAGGGCGCCACATGTGCCCTGCCCCAGTAGCCCGCCGCCACCGGACAAACCATGGCTGGCCTTAATCGTCTGGTCATCAATGATGCCGATGGTTTCCTGTACAGTGGCCAGTACACATTGAGGGCAACAGCCATAATCGAGTTCGTATTGAACGGCTGTATGATAGCCCTGTTCAGCCAGTTGCTGTTTTTCTGTTCGGGTCATAATGATTTCCTGATATTCTGTCGGTTAACCATATCGCTGTTGATAGTAAAAGTTTTTGATGCAGGGCAATTATCTATTAGTAATTTCTAATATAGCGTGAGGGTGTTGTATTTAGATCTAATGAATTTCAGTTAGAGTATGAATCTGGATAGGCGCTTATTCAAAAAAGGGGCTTTACGCCCCTTTTGTTGTTTTCTGATGTTACATCGCTTCTTCGTAAGTAAAGTTCTGTTTAAAGTTAGCCTTCCAGGCTTTCAGATCTGATCTGATGTCGTTCCTTTCTCGAAGTATGAGTCCTATATGGTAGCTGCCATCTAATGATGGAACACGCCATCTGACGTTGCCTGTTAGATGATAGGCCCGGTCATGTCCATTTACCCTGACCGCGATATCGAGGACGGAATTAATGCTGATTTCATGGCCCACTTCAAGTCTGATGCCTTTAGGGGAAATCTCAATGGCATGGGTCTCAATAGTCTGGCCAATCAGTGACGGGTTTTCAGATGAGAACAGGATGATAACTTCGGTTTCCTGAGGTGATACATAGCGACTGTCTGTCCTTCTTTCAAATAATCGTTTTTTTATGTTTAACATAGTAGCTCTACTTATAAGTTATTGTTTTAAGAAGAGTCGTTATCATTTTCAGAAGACATACTTTTTACAGCAGGTGATAAGATTCAAGCACAGGGGCAGGGGAAAGCAAGCAAATGTCAGGGATGATGGTGGAACTTTGAGGAAGATCACATATAAAAAGTATAGGGGCTGTGATTTATTCAATTAGATATTTGTAGAAAATATTAAATGTGGTTTTGAGAGAATGGAAGCCTATTTTGGCAGAGAGTAAAATATTCACCCATATGCTGATAAAATACTATGATCTGATTGAATGTGATGATTAAAAATAATGAAGTCTCCGGTAGATAAACTGCTTAAGAAGCATGAAAAGCTGACACAAACCGATATGATGAAGGTTGAATCCCATGTGCAGAGGGAAGCTGGCGACTGGATTATTAATACCTTGATGATTGAAGGTTATAGTGTGCCGTTCAGGTTTAAACGTAAAAAGGCTTATAAAAATGTCAAAGGTCAGCGAGTGAATCTGACTTATTATCCGACAGTGGAATCTCTGGCGGGAATGGAGGTCGAAATTATGAATGTTGTCCGTATCAGAATCTCATGATAGCTTAATGGTGAAGAATTATGAATGACAAACTGGACCGTGTTGTAGCTGAGGCTCGCCGTAATCGAGAGCAGCGTGAAAAAGGTTATAGAGAACAGGCATTAAAACTCTATCCCTGGATATGTGGACGCTGTGCACGTGAATTCAATCGTAAGAATTTACAGGAACTAACGGTTCATCATAAGGATCATAATCACGATTACAATCCACCTGATGGAAGTAACTGGGAGCTGTTGTGTATTTACTGCCACGATAATGAGCATTCTCGATATAAAGATTATATTACCGGTGGTGAATACGGTAATGGCGAAAAGAAAGTAGAAGTTGCAACACATAATCCCTTTGCTGACTTAAAGAAGATGATGGATGAAAAAAAATAAAAATCGATTAGGCTATATAGTCTCAGGTTTTTCCGAGAAGCCATGTTGTTATGCTTTTCTATTCTTTGTCTGTTATCTATCATTTTTCTCCTCTACGGTATTGGCAGAGGGACCGGCTTATTTAACTAAAATCGAAACATTATTGAAATCTGATAAAGCTCCAGAAGGGATTGTTTTTGAGATAATTAATCGAAATGTTCTGTTCTTGAACTGGGCGATGCCAGAAGTTGCAAAACAGTCTGAACGCCTGCGTAAGAAATTTCCTGATCTGGATATTGCAGTTGTTAGTCATGGTCGAGAAATGTTTGCTTTAACAGCTGTAAAACAGTCAGAAAATTTAAATCTTAAAACACAGGTTGATTCACTTGTCTCTCAGCAGATTCCTGTTTATGTGTGTGGGACTTATGCAGAACGTAAGGGTGTATCAGATGCCGAATTTCCGGAGAATATTCGGGTAGCAGCCGAAGGACCTTCGCAAATTAAAGATTATATTAATCTGGGTTATACACATATCCTGTTAAATATGAATTAGTCTCATTATGTGTATGTTTGAATCATGTTCCGGAAAGTTTGGTTTCTTCAATAACGCTCTGTCTGGGTTTCCAGACTGATGTTTCTAACCATTGTTCAAGGTCGTTCGCAGGTATGGGCCTGCTAATTAAATAACCCTGAGCAATATCATTGTTAAGTTCTTTTAATAAGTCATAGGTTTCAGCATCTTCAATGCCTTCAGCTACGACTTTACAATTCAGGCTATGTGCCAGCTGGATGATGGTGTTTACAATGGCAGCATCGCTTTTATTGTTTTTCATGTCTTCTACAAATGATCTGTCGATTTTTAGTACATCTACGGGTAACTGTTTCAAATAAGCCAGTGATGAAAATCCGGTTCCAAAATCATCGATTGAAATTTTAAAGCCGAGCTCATGTAGTTGATCGAGAATTTGTCTTGCTCTGGAAAGATCGCTCATTAATGCGCTTTCAGTTATTTCAAGTTCAATGTCGCTTGCGAGGATATTATTCTTTGAAATTATCTGATTTATTTTATCCGGGAATGATGCGTCCTGCAGGCAATTAGTTGAAATATTTACAGCTATTTTTATATTATGTCCCAGGGTTTTCCAGTGGCTGGCATCGAGTGTAGCCTGATTAAGTACCCATAATGTCAGGAGCCGTATTGTACCTGTTTGTTCAGCTATTGGAATAAATTCATCAGGGGGTATAAAGCCTAATTCCTTATCATTCCATCTTGCCAGAACTTCAACTGCTATTGTGCAATTCTGCTGCTGGTCAATCATTGGCTGGTAATGGACATTAAGCAGATTATTCTCAATAGCGTGACGTAAGTTGGTCATTAGTTTTAAACGTCTTACACTATTGGAATCCAGAGCTGGATCATAAAAAGAATAGCTGCCACCACCAATTTGTTTTGCCTGATACATGGCAACATCTGCGTGTTGCATGATCATGTCGGTGCTATCACCATGTTCCGGGTAGAGAGTGATGCCAAGACTTGCTTTAACTTCAATTAAAGTTTCATTTATCTCTAGTGGTTGTTCCAGTATGCTTAGTACTCTATGTGCACAAATTTCGGCACCCTTATAATCAGTATTGGGTAATAAGATAGCGAATTCATCACCGCCTAATCGAGCTAATGAATCATTTTCTCTGATGGATTCCAATAGTCTTTTGCTTACTTCAATTAATAGTTCGTCACCATAATGATGCCCCATGGTGTCATTGATTTCCTTGAAACTGTCGAGGTCCAGAATAATCAGTACAAAAGGGCTAAGTTGACGATGGGCATTTAATTGCGCCTGTTTAAGGCGATCCATTAGAAGTGTTCGATTGGGTAAATTAGTTAGTGTGTCATGCATGGCCTGATGTTTTAGCGCAATATTTTTCTCTTTCAGGTGTTTTGCTATAACTGAGCCAAAAATAAGTGCGATCCATATGGCTACCCAGATAATAATTATGCCGGATGTAATTAATCGTTTGATAAGAGTGGTTGATATAGGGTGATCAATTGATATTTCTGGTTCAAGTAATAAAAGTCGGTAACCCATCTCCTGTATTGACTTTGTTAAATATAGATTCCGGATACCAGAAATTGATATAAATCTGGTTTCATCTGTTTCAGAGAAATCAATTATTTCAAGATCAGCTGTGGATAATGACTTTATGAAGTCATTATTAGAAGTGTAAATAATCTGATTATTTTCAATGGCGACTAGTGTGATTTTCTCTCTATGGAGTTCGTTTTTTATTTTATTTAAATATTGTTTTAATGAATCTTTTGAATAGATTTTCGGGATATTCAGAAAAATGTCATTTGCCAGATCTGTTAAATGTGCTCTTTGTTCGGCTCGAGCTGAATCAAGCATAATTTTTGATGCAATTATCCCAAAGACGCTCATAGATAATATGGTTATACCAACAGTTACCATGAGTAATTGAGTCGATATGCGCATCGTTTTTACTTAATCTTCCTGATGTTCTGTATTCGTATTAATGCCACATGCACTGTATAACGGACATATACGAACAATTGCAACAAACAGACTCATGCAACCAATGATGCCAAGAATCATTGAGCTTAACGTGTCATTGAGAATGCTTGTATCTATGAATCCTACATATATTAGTAACAGGCTAATACCTGTTCTGATGATCTGGTCTAGTCGACCGATGTTTTTTCTTAAGCTGAGCACTTTTATTCTCCTGATAAAATGTCGCCAGGGTTGCTTGTTTTTTGTAAGATTATGAAAGAAACGACTCCCTGTTGATATGTGGCTCCTGATGCCCTTGTTACGGCCTCATTTATCCGCATATTGAATATTAAAATGTTAATTCAATAAGCTTGTGTTGTTATTTTGAGGCTAAATTCGATGGCTGTTATCTAATTTATAGACCTAATATCATTAATTTTCATGTTTGTATTACGCGGTTGAAAAACACAGAGTCGATTTTATTATAAGTTGTTGATTATAAATAAGATAAAAGTCAAAAACATCAGGTGCAGGTCTTTTTTTAATGAAAAAATATGGTGGTAGCTTGATATATCAGACCACAGATGAGCATGGTCTTATCGAGGTTGTTGATTATAAAAAAGTCATTAGAAGTATGCATTTTGGAAATGCAACTCAGCAATCAGGCATGTATTTATATAACCCTGTAAATTTGTTACATCCTTATACTCAGGCGATGTTAAGTATCACGGCCATACAGCCACCTGAGCGTGTACTGCTCCTGGGTGTGGGTGGCGGTTCAATGATAAAATTTTTACTTCATCATTTTCCTCATGTTTTGATTGATGCTATTGAGCTTCGACAGACGGTTGTTGATGTTGCCGTTGAATATTTTGATTTACCAGTAAAGAGTAAACGCTTAACTGTTCATGTTACTGATTTTAAAAATTATCTGAAAACTGCGAGCCAGCATGTCAGGCAGTATGATCTTATTATAATTGATTTATTCAGTGTTGATGACAATGGCAATATTGCTATTCAGCTTGATGAGCAGATCAAATCTATTAAATCATTGCTAACGGCTGATGGCATGATCGCTATTAATGTTCTGCATGGCAGTATTGATGCTCTGAGTTCACTTGATGAATTGAAAACATTATTCGCGGGTACTCTTTATGAAATTCCTGTTGATGGTGCTAATACCATTGCGCTGGCAGGAATGAAGCTATTTAAAGATTTCAGGTCAGATATGGAGTTACAATTTTTTGAATCTAAAACAAGTCTGGCAGCCAGAAAATTCATCAGGCATATGCTCAGAATAGGTTAGATTTTATGCTTTATAATCAAATGCTTATAAATTAAATTGATTTAATAATGCTTCGAAAAGGTGATTAATCTGATTTTTTTAGAGGATATACTAGATAGCTTAATATCAGGGCTACAGTTAATAAGAGGATGCGGTTTTATAACAATCCTCGATATCTGGACTGATGAGTAAATGGGGGAATAAATGATAGAACAAAAACGAGAGTACTATCGTGTTGAGTATCCACTTAATGACCGACCCGCTTTATTATCAATGGATGATGAATTTGAGGTTGTCGACATTTCTGAGGGTGGTTTGAAATTCAAAGTTGATAGCAATGTCAATTTTACTGTTGGCGACGAGCTGGGTGGAACAATAAAATTTTCAGATAATTATACTTTTGCCTGTAAAGGCAAAGTTATACGCATTGATGATGGAAATGTAGCAATTAATTATGCACATCATCTGCCTCTGGAAAGGGTAAGGTTAGAGCATCTGTTATTGATACAGAAATATCATGCTAAGCATTGATTAAATGATTAGCTGAAATGGCTGATGGCTGACCAGCTCCATATGCCATCACAACTTCTTCGCCCATGACTTGCGCGTTGATCATCAAGCTGGTTAGCCATTCCTTTGTTTTTTCGTCTATTCCAGTGTATGCGGCGATCAATATTTACCGTATGCATGTTATCAGGCAGGTTAAATGATTTTGACTGGGCTTTACCCAGCTGAGTCATAATATGAGGAACGGGGAATGATTCCAGGTATTCTTCGGGTAATCCCAGTAATTCTTCTTTGAAATGGTCCGGTGCAAATAGCATAGGGATGATATTGTTGTAATAGCTGGCTTTATCTGTCATACGTATAATATCACCGCTATGATCCAGGTATCCCATTTCAACCAGTGCGTTGATGAGATCTTTGAATACTTCATCAATAGCTACATTATATTTATATTTAAATTCACCCACACTGATAAAAGTAAATCTAAGTTTACTGGTTAATTCTCTGCATATTTCCAGTTCAGAATCAAGTTCATCCATTGTGGCTATGGGTAGTTTTCCTTCATCTATCATTTGATAATATGATTTCATACTACCTGTGTTCTGATAGGCTCTTTGTGGCGCGTAGCCCTGTGAGTTGATACCCATAGATAGCAGAGGCAGGTTATCCCAGCGCCTTAACTGGTGACTATATGAGGCACGCTCAGGATCGATAAAAATATTCTGTAAGACTGGCTTGTAGCCTAGTGACATCAGGTGTTCTTCGGCTCTGGAAAATTGTTTTATTTTATATTCATAGTATTCATCTTTTGGCGGTTCAAATAGAACTTTCCCATTGCTGCGTTGCTTATCAAGTGCGTAGATAGATAAGCTGGGAGTACCAATATCATGAAATTTTTGCAGTGTTTCAATTAAAGTATTTTCATTTTCACCATCAAAACCATACATAGTATCAACATTGATATTGCCTATTATATCTATAGCGTATCGAAGTTCATTGATCGCCTGGTCTACTGAATAGTCTCTATTCATAGTTGAGAGTAAGGTTTCGTCGAGTGTCTGGATGCCATAGCTCAGTCTGTTAACACCCAGTGACTTAAGGAATTCACTTTTTTCTCTGGGTAAAGTACCAGGCGCTGCTTCGACTGTAATTTCTGCCTTATCGTCTATTTTAAAATGGGTATTCAGATTCTCGAAAATTTTTGCCAGTAAATGGTCATCCAGGAAGCTGGGTGTTCCACCTCCAAAGTAGATTGATTCACAGGTGGTATTCTGGAATGTTTCAGCATAGAGAGACATTTCTTTTATTAAATAGTCAGTGTATTTCTCTGCAAAGTCGATTCCTTTGCCGGGAATAATTGCATAATAGCAAAAGCTGCATAAGGATTTACAAAATGGACTATGCAGATATATTGAATAACGGCCGGGTATGACAGAGGGTTTTGAGAACAGGCTCCGGGCATCTGATGGCGGTTGTTTTTTGCTGAGTAGTGGTGGTGGAAATGACCAGTCGAAGCAGGGAAAGAAGTCATTTTGTTTTTGTAACAGGCCTTCCAGTTTGTTTTTAATGTTATTACCATTAAGTGGATTTAGCTTTGATGCGCCTGAGTTATTTATTTCAGGTTTTTTTATAAGACGAGACTTCTTGTTAAAGCAGTGACTGGCACGTTTAATAGGCATGTTCTTTTCTCATTTAGGCGCTCATTGGTTGAGCTTTTTATTATTTAATAACTTAAAGCACATATTTCTGATATGTCAATAGTGGATTGAGTATCAGTGAAAAGTATGTGTTATCACAATGGTAAGTGATGTTATATTTATATTTCATATATGACCGGCAAGTAAGCGCCTGGTCCACATATTAAAGAATAGATTTGCTATTAAAATTAGCCGGACATGGATGTGAAGTCGTAGTTCAAGTCAGGAGATGGTTCCTGCAGGAAATTACCCTGAATGAAATTAATACCCATACCCCATAGAACTGACAGACTTGTTGCATCTTCAACGCACTGTGCAATAGTGAGTTTGTTCATTTCCATGGCTTGTTGTGTAATTGCTTTTACGGTTTCCTGATTTTCAGGGCTGGATGACAGGTTTTCCATGAATGAACGTTCTAATTTCAGGTAATCTGCCGGGATATGTTTGAGTAGTTTGAATGGGTCATTACCTGTGCCGAAGTCATCAAGGGCAAATGAACAATTAAGTTCTTTCAGTTGTTTGGCCAGTTCAGCAGTATACTTAAGACTGGTAATTGCCATGCTTTCTTTTACCTGAAAAACAAGGCTGTCTTTTGGAACATTATACTTCTTCAGCTGTTCCTTTAACCAGGTCATGAGATTTGTATCTTTTAATGAAGTATTGCATAACTTCACAAAGAACATGGTCCGTTTACCATTTTTCCATTGTTGGGTAAGTGTAGTGATGGTATTTAATAGAACGCAGCGATCTATTGTGGTCGACATTCCGGTTCTTTCTGCAGCGGGAAAGAATTCATCAGGTGGTACAATAGTTCCCTGTTCGTCAAGCAGGCGAACAAGGACTTCGTAGCGTTCGTCTGTATCGCCATGTAAGCTGACAATAGGCTGGAAGTTAAGTACAAAACGACTTTCTTTAATCGCTTTTTTGATGTCTTCAACAACTTTGGCATCAATTTCTTTCTGAGTGAGTTCGCCTTCTTTAGGCTGGTACACCACTAACTGGCTTACACCTTTTGATTCAGCTTCTTCCATGGCTCGTTCTGCACGCAGCAGGACTTCACTGCTATCTGGTGCATTTTCATCAATTATGGTTGCGCCAATGGTACAGGTTGGATTTATAGATTTGCTATTGATATTAGCAATATAGTCCTGTGTTGCCTGGATTATTTTTTGTGCATATTTTTCTATGCTGTTATTGTTTTGATCGATTGCAATAATAGTGAAAACATTGCTTTCAAAATGGGCCAGCACATCGTCTTTATTTACGTTTTTTTCAAAAATGCGAGATATTTCGTTTAGTAGCTGATCACTTCCTACAACGCCTGTTTCTTTTTTGAGGGCATTAAAGTTATCAATATGAATCAATAATGCACAGGCTTTTATCTTACCTGCCTGTGCCTGTTGAACTTTTTCAACAAGTGCATCATGGAAGAATTGTCTGTTATATAGCCCTGTAGCAGAGTCTTTCTGGCTCATAAGAGCGAGTTGTTTTTCCAGTTCGGCACTGTTTGCCTTGTTTCGAATAATAACCTGTATACAGGGTTCACCATCAATAGTTGCAGGTGAAAACTCCATTTCGCCATCAAATTCAGTACTGTCCGCCTTTCTTAGGCTTGTTTTTAGCTGGTTTGTTTTCATGGTGTTTTCTTTAAAATTTTCTCTGAGGAAAGTTTTAAAGGTGTCACGGTCTTCCATGCCAACCATATCCAGTATGGGCATGCCTTCGAGATCTTCGGATTCGTTAAAACCAAATAATTCAAGATAAGATTCGTTAGAGTAGACATGCATGCCTTCGTGAATATAAGCAATTGCATCTCTTGATGAGTCAAGTAAGGCTTCACAGCGTTTTTCAGTTTCTTTAGTTGATTGTTCAAGCAAGTGTGATTTTTTTATGGCCTTGAATGCTTCTACTTCTCTTATAATAACCAGTTCCAGGTGGGTTGGGGTTTCAAAATCCGTAAGATCTCGTGCCCCGGCACGCATGATTTTAACGATTTCACCTTCGTGTCCCTTACGATTGACGGCAATAACAGGTACAGGTGCATTAGCATGTTCTTTTAAACAGGCGATGGTTTCTTCAAGAGATATTAATTCCATGCCTAATACATAAAGAAGGATGTCAGGTGTTGTTTTCTTCAGGGCTTTTATCAGATCTTCGTCATCTTCAGCACGTGTTGTATGTGCGGCATATCCTGCTGTACGCAATATTTTTACAACGTTCTCTTCGTTGTTGAATGAGTCATCAATAATAAAAATATTAATTTTATTTTCTTTTGCCACTATTTATCTCTCGATTACAATGAAGACCATATGGAGTTAAAGTCATCCGGCTTTCCGCTAGATTCTTTTTTGTTCTCATTTCCACCATTATCGTCCGGTTCTGGTGTGTTGGATATTTGAGAAAACTGAAATTGTGTGAATGAGCCAGTATGTTCTCTAATCATGCCCAGTTTTATTTCCATGTCACGGTCATGAATTTTGATATTTAATACATCATCTTTCTTAAATGCGTGAGCAGGTACCAGTATTGTTGATGGTTGCTGTATGGGTTTGATTCCAGGTAACATTAATCCATCAAATGGGTCTTCTTTTTTTCTATGGCTTCTGTTTATCTTGCAGGGTATTAATTTAGGTGCAAGTACCTGGATACCGATTTCGAGTCCATTTTTTTGAGTGAATTGCATCCATCTGATTACGCCAACGCGCCATTGATATGTGTGATCAGGTTCTTTTTCACGGATACCAATAAGTTCACCGACCTGTGCGCGCGAAGTGGTTTTTGAATTCCAGCATAGACAATAACCTCCCGCGCTGACATTGGATATTTGCCAGTGTAAATCAGGCGCATCTTTATCGAGGGTGCTGAATTCATCATCTTGTGCCTGTAATTCATTTACATAGCTTTCAGTTAAGGTGCGGCCTTTTGCAACCATATCCCAGGCGCTGGCTGATGACTCCTTTTCGGCTTTTAAATTCGGATGAGTGATGAAAAATGATGGGTCCTGATTATCAAAAACTTCGCTTTTCGTTCTCATGTTTTCCGGTATTGATTCTAATGAAAACATCGCACCAGGTTTTTTAGCAGGTTTTGATTTTGTTTCTACTGGCTCTGGTGATTTTGTAAGCTCTGTAAATATTGAGTTCAGGCCAATGGATGCTTTTATATTGCTTTCTCTGTGACCGCGAGAGAATCTTCTTGCCGCACAAAGACTCCATGATGATACTAAGGTTCTGAGTGTTTCTTGTGAAACCTTATCGCCAATTGATATTTGAGTGCCAAAACTTTCGCTGTTATTGATTTGTTTTCGTAGCTGGTTGACCAGTTTGTCGAGCTCAATATTTCTTAGTAATTTACTATCACCGGTTTCATTTTCTGAAATACAGGTGGGTGGTTGGTCGCTATCCAGTTTACTGCAAAAATAGCGATTCATATTATTCGCTTTTAATTTGCGGGACAGGGTTGAGAAATCAACCCATTCAGGTAGAGTTTTATATACACGTTCAGCATCACTTTGGCGCAGTGCATTGGGTCGAGCAAGTGAAAACAACAGAATCTGTTTGTAATAATTTTCTATGGTGATATTTTTACTATTAAGCTCAGTATCACTGATTTTTTTCGTGTGGAAATCTTTTTGTTCGGCATAGCCATATATTCTGTGAATATCCCACCATGTCCCTTTAGGATATTCAGAATAGACCTGACTAAAACGAAGAAGAAGTTCTGAGAAATAATGTAATGATCTTTCGCATGAAAGAAGTAAATGTTTACTATCAACCTTGCCTAGATCGTTGGCACTTTCAAAAATAATAATTTTGTAGCCAACCGTCATTTCATTCAAAAGAGCCTGATTCAGGTTGATGATTTTCATGCTCTTTTCAGGCAAGGGTAATGTGCGATTAACAAAGTGCTTTTGCAATTGATTGAAAATATAACGAGCAGCTGGGCGTAGTTGCTCCATATTTTCAAAACGATATTTAGCTGGCATGGCCTGGCGGTTTAACTGTAATAAACCATTGTAGATTTCACGGGCGAAATCACCCATATTGGCCTGTTTTAATTCAGCTAGCCATTTTTTAACCTTACGAGGATGATTTGGAAAATCATCTTCTGTTGGTGGAATTTGTTCTGGAATATGTAACTTCATCGATTTTTATTGTTTTAAGGTTCAGCCCTTATTCATGTGACTATTCGTATTTCGTAATATGATCATCTAAATGCTAAGTCTATCCTATTTTGTTGAATACCTTAAGAAATTTAGTAAAAACAGCAACATGGAGACGGTTTTTAAGTTTATTTCGTGAGATTAAATAAATTTATAGCTCAAATAGAGGTAATTTGCTCTTTTCACCGGCAGTTTCTTTTACCAGGCAGGGTACCAGGTAACCGGGTAGTTTATTTCTCAGGTCCTTTAGCAGTTTTACAGCCTGTTTCTCGTTGACGCGAAAATGGCTTGCCCCCTGTACTGGATCCAGCATATGCAGATAATAGGGCAGGACTTTAGATTCGAATAGCCTGTGACTTAAATTAGATAAAATGACTGAGCAGTCATTTACCCCTCTTAGCAGGACGCTCTGGTTTAGCAGGGTGATACCTGCCTGATTTAGATGTCTGAGAGCCGTTTGTTCTTCATCCCCAATTTCATTGGAATGGTTAGCGTGGATTACCATGCAGATCTGCAAGTTTGATGATGTCAGGGTGGTTATCAACTGGTCCGTGATGCGTGACGGCAGAGTTACTGGAATTCGGCTGTGAATGCGTAGTGTGGTGACATGATCGATGCTGTTAAGCTGATCAATAAGCTGTTGCAGTTTGCTATCAGAGAGAATTAATGGATCTCCACCACTGAGTATCACCTCTGAAACATCAGTATTCTGATCTATATAGGTAATCGATTCCTGCCACTGATTCTTCGCCGAATGATTATCGCTGTATGGAAAGTGCCTGCGAAAACAGTAGCGGCAATGGATGGCACAGGCACCTGTGGTAATTAGTAGTACACGGCCATGATATTTATGCAGTAAGCCTGGTACAGGCATGGACTGAAGGTCACCGACGGGATCAGCGCAGTAGTTTTCATCTGTATCAAGTTCGGCTGCCGTTGCCATCACCTGTTTCAATAAGGGGTCATCAGGGTTGCCAGGCTCGATTTTATCCACATAAGCACGGGGCAGCTTGAGTTGAAAGCTTTCGCTGGCCTGCTGGATCAGAGGGAAGTCAGTGGCATCAAGGTCCAGCAAATTAAGCAGTTCCAGGGGGTCGGTTATGGCCTGGGACAATTGCTGCTGCCAGTCAGCCTTGAGTGAATTTAGTTGATACAGTGTAGATTTTGGCATTTTTGATTTAAAAGCGTATTATAAGCGCGTTTTTACGCTCTGATTTAAGGTAATACAGATGGCATCATACAGCACAAATGAATTCAAAGGTGGATTGAAATTACTACTCGATGGCGATCCAGTATCTATTGTTGAAAATGAACTGGTTAAACCTGGTAAAGGTCAGGCGTTTAATCGTGTGAAATTACGTAATTTAAAAACCGGGCGGATGATTGAGAAAACATTCAAATCAAATGAATCGGTAGAAGCGGCAGATGTCGTTGATGTGGATATGGAATTCTCCTATAGCGATGGTGAATTCTGGTACTTCATGGACCCCAATACTTTTGAGCAGATTGGTGCCGGTGAGGCCGCCATGGCAGAAGCAGCAAAATGGTTAAAAGGTCAGGAACTGTGTACTGTAACCTTATGGGATGGTGCGCCATTAACTGTTACACCACCTAATTTTGTTGAGCTAACAGTGACCGAGACAGACCCGGGCCTGAAAGGAGATACAGCCCAGGGTGGCACCAAACCGGCAACTCTGGAATCAGGTGCTGTTGTAAAAGTGCCATTGTTTGTTGAAATAGGTGAAGTTTTAAAAGTCGATACCCGAAGCGGTGAATATGTCTCTCGAGTCAAAGACTAACTGGCAGCCCACAGCGTCAGTTGAAGTACTGAAAGCCAGAGCCCGAATGTTGCAAAACATCCGGGCTTTTTTTGCGGAGCAACAAGTGCTGGAAGTTGAGACGCCAGTGCTTTCAACATCTAGCATTACTGATCCCCATCTACAGAGTTTTCAAACCCGTTATCTTAATAAAGATTACTATTTACAGACATCTCCTGAATTTTTTATGAAACGCCTGCTGGCATCCGGTAGTGGTGATATTTATCAGATCTGTAAAGTATTTCGAGATGATGAACAGGGTAAAAACCATAATCCGGAATTCACTATGCTTGAATGGTATCGCATTGGTCTTGATCATCATCAGTTGATGGATGAAGTGGAGCAATTATTTCAAAAGCTCATTGATCAGCTCAATATAAAATTAATCTGCCAGCCAGTTAAACGAGTTTCATACCAACAGGTGTTTATAGATGTTCTGGGCATTGATCCGCTGGAGGCAGATGCTAAAGCATTAAAACAGATCACACTGAAATATAATATTGAAATCCCTGTGGGCATGGACGAGCTGAATAAAGATATGTGGCTGGACTGGTTAATGACTCAGGCTATAGCGCCAGCATTTGATAAAAACAGTTTTACTTTTTTATATGATTACCCTGCATCACAGGCAGCGTTGGCCAAATTGAATGTGCTTGATCCCAGAACATCACATCGCTTTGAAGTTTTTTTTGGAGAGCTGGAACTGGCAAATGGTTTTAATGAATTAACCGATGCGGTTGAGCAGCGAGAGCGTTTTGAAAGTGAAAATAAAAAACGACAAGAACTGGGGATGGAACAGGTTTCGATTGATGGGCATTTACTGGCTGCATTAGAGCAGGGTATGCCGGAATGTTCAGGGGTGGCGATTGGGCTAGATCGGTTGTTGATGGTTTTGTTGGGGGTTGATCGTATTGAGAATGTTTTGAGTTTTGGGGTAGGAAGTGTTTAATGCCTTGCGCGGTGGAAAGCTATCATCTGATAGCGTTCACAAGGATAGTTATCAAATGTTGTGGCATCGATAGTGAAATTTACTTCGAAGATAAATCCACAATCTTCTGATTACTCGCCACAATCGTTCTCGCCATATCCTCAATTAATTTAGTGACTGTATCTGGTCGTTTTTCCAGTAAATCCTGAAACCGGTCACTGGCCACCACCAGAACACTGCACTCTGATGAGGCAACCACTTTTGCTGTGCGCGGAGTACCGGTTAATGCGGCAATGGCACCAAATATTTCATCACGTTTTATCTCTCCAACCTGTGTATTACTGACCAGTACATCTGCGGAACCAGAAAGCAGGGTATAAACTTCATTGTCGGTGCCACCTTCTTCGATGATGGTTTCATCTTCATCATAGTGACGGATTTCAGGATGAAAGTCGGCGTCATCCTGTTTGTAATGTGAGCTGATCAACTGGTAACTGTGATACATGCCAGACATAAATTGAATCATGGTCTGGCTACGCGTTTCATCTGAACGAATATGATTTAATAATTCTGTAGCATCGTATTCATCAACCACAATGGCAAAGTCGGTCATTAGTTGAGTAGGTTTGTGATTGAATATCGCATCAAGTCCTACAATATCACCCTGTTCATAATTGGCTAGTATGTTGTTCTCATGTTTTTCCCGTAATATGCCTTCTCTGATTAAATAAATGGATTGAATTTTATTGATATCAATTTCAGTTTCGGCGGGAATTCTAAGGCCCGCATTCTTTATGGGTGCGCCATCAACCAGCTTGCTGACCAGATCACTACAGTCATTCCAGAGTTGTGTACATTGTTCGGGAATTTGATCATCAGTAAACATATCAGGCCTTTATGATGTGGTTGTCTGTAAATTAAACACAAGTATAGTGTAGATGAGTAGGGTTATTTGATATTCTAGGCATGTTATCAAGGCTGATACTTTAAATTCGAAATAGAAAAGGGTGCTCTGGTGAAAACGATAAATACATTTAGATTATGGCAATTGATATTTTTCTGTACAGTGACAAGCCCGTCATTGGCTGAAGATGTTCTTACTATGAGAACCATTGGTTTAGATCTGGCTCGTGATATTGCTGGTGCGACGATAAAAGAGTGCCGAAAAATGGGTTATCAGATCAGTGCCGTTGTGGTTGACCGTAATGGCATAGTACGTATTGCAATGCGTGATGATCTGGCTGCTCGATTTACATTACAGATTGCAGAAGAGAAAGCTAATGCAGTTATTATGTCAGGGGTTAATTCAGGTGAGTTCAGGAAAAATCGTGCTGATATCAGACAGGAACTGAATCATGTTAATGGTTTGATTGTAATGACCGGTGGTGTACAGATAACGGCGGGTGGTAATTATATTGGTGCCATAGGTGTCAGTGGTGCACCGGGTGGTGATATTGATGAGGCCTGTGCTCTTAAGGCGCTTACCGGTTTTGAAGAGCGACTTGAGTTTGCAGATTGATCGCCATATAACAGCTCAAACAATTATTGCTCGCTGTAAGTGCTGGATCGAGAGAGTTGTGGTTGAGTTTAATCTGTGTCCTTTTGCGCGCAAGCCATTTGAAAGCCGGGGAGTGCGTTATGTGGTTAGTGAAGCAGAGTCTACCGACACATTATTAAATGATATGCATCAGGAGCTTGAGTTATTAAGGCAGACCAATCCAGAAAAAATTGAAACGACAGTATTAATTCATCCTTATGTGTTGAATGATTTTTTTGATTACAACAGTTTCCTGTCTGTGGTGGATATGTTTTTGAAGCAATGTGATTTCGAAGGGGAGTTTCAGGTGGCCAGTTTACATCCGGGATACCAGTTTGCAGATGCTGAAATTGATGCTGCTGAGAATTATACGAATCGTTCGCCTTACCCGATATTACATTTATTGCGCGAAGATAGTCTGGCTCAAGCTTTAGTTTCTTATGCTCGCCCGGATAGAATTCCTGAGCGTAATATACGGATTACTGAAAAACTGGGTGTTGATAAAATGCGTGAACTACTGGATGAATGTATGCAGGTTGAAGCAGATTAATGGCAAAATTACTGGCTATTGCAATTAAGTCGCAGGGTGAAGTTGAAATGTATAGCTGTCATCAGGCCGTTTTAACAACTGCTTCAGGTGTTGTAGGTGATAGTCGTGGTAAACCGGGTCCTCGTCAGGTCACGGTATTATCATTATCGGCCTGGAATGCGGCATGTAATGAACTGGGTGTTGAGCTCGACTGGACAAAGCGAAGAGCTAATTTGCTGGTTGATGATCTGCCATTAGATCAGTCAAAAGGTCTGTATATTTCAATAGGTGATGCACTGCTTGAAATTACTGGTGAAACAGATCCCTGTGCGCGTATGGAAAAAGTTCATAAAGGCCTTTTAAAAGCATTGGCTATAGGCTGGCGTGGAGGTGTTACCTGCAGAGTGTTAAAAGGTGGTGATTTGATAAAGGAGATGACAGTTAAATTACATGAAGAGGCAGATTAACCGGTGTTTAATTTGTGATCAGTAAGCTAATCCATAAACCTGCCAGTGTAAGTAATGCAATTGAAATAGTTAATCTTCTGTTCAGTTGTTTATCGCCGGGTAATTCTATCTTTTTGTGACGTGTATGTTCACATGTTTGTGCAAACTTATCCCATAATTCTTTACTATGCTCATCAATCTCATTCGTTTCTATTTGATGTTGATGTTTTTCCAGATCGTCAATTAATAAAGCACCCATGGGTTGTCCAGTGGGGAAGCTGCAGTCACCCACAAATAGGATTTTTCCGTAAACGGGCAGATCGTTAAAATGATGTTTTAGTGCCGCCAGAGTATGTTCAAAATTATATAAAGGATTTGGGAATCGATATGTGCGTTTATCAATCACCTGTGCCCAGGTGTCAATTCGGTCATCACCAAAAATATTTCCAGTTAGAAAGTTACTTGAAAGAGCGAGTATTCCCTTAGCGGTGAGAAATACCCTTTCTATCTGGATTTTCCCGTCCATACCATCGTCAATGATGATGTCTTTTAACTGCTTAAAACCGAGTTGACTGACCTTTGTTTCTATTGAGTGGCGCAAAATGTTCTGTTTTATGACTGTGTAAAGCAGATATAGGCCGAATATGATGATAAGACCTGCGATACCCAGGCTCATTAGTGATTCTATGTTTTGTTCTGTCAGCCACTGCTTCATTTGTCTAAAAAACCATCTATAGAAAATCAGAGGTGTATTTTAGCGTGTTTTGATAAATTAAAGAAAATGAAATCTGAGATTTCTGTCTCGTTCTGATGTGAGTATATTGCTCTAATGGTTGTGAATTTACAGTTTGCTGTAATAATAGCCAGGTTCAATGGTTTAGTGGTAATGAACCTCGGGTTTACCATAAAAGTAACCTTGCCCCCAATCTATACCAATATCCTTGAGAATGCTTTCGGTTTCTTCATTTTCTATGTATTCAGCCAGAGTGGTTATTTTCATTTGATTAGCCGTATCCTGTATTCCCTGAACAATGGCATGAATTTTTGGTTCGCGAATACGTTTAATCAGGTTGCCATCAATTTTTATGAAGTTGATGGGTAAATCTGCCAGGTATTTATAGGATGAATAACCGCTACCAAAATCATCCAGAGCAAGTTTAAAGCCAAAATCAATAAAAGGTGTTAGTAGTTCTAATGCCGTATTGATATCAGTTAATAATTCACGTTCTGTTATTTCTATAACCATAGGTCTGTTAATTTCAGAAAATTCATCACAATTCTGGCAATGTTTTTTTGCTGTAGTGAGCATGTCATCAACCAGTTCTCTGTGACGTAACAGATCGGCCGAGATATTAATAAAATGATTCATATGTCCGTTGCCTGATTGCAGACTGCTAACACAATGTGAAAATGACTGAAGAATAATGTTTCGATCAACTTTATGTAGTAGCTGTAATTGATGGGCTGCATCAATAAAATGTTCTGCCTGTATTAGATGTCCATTAGGGGTGATTAATCTGGCCAAAGTTTCTTCGCCTACCTTTTTACCCGTTTGAAGATCAATTATTTTCTGATAGGCAGGAATGATGCGGTCTTCTCGTAGCGCCGTATCCAGTTCATTGCCTATGTTGTAAATGCCCTGTTGAACGGCGTTAGCACTAATCACTTTGTCTCTACCTGTACGTTTGGCCTGATATAGGGCTGCATCCGCTGAGGCAATGAGTTTGTCGATGTTATCACCGTCTTCCGGGTAACTGGCAACGCCGAAACTGGCTGTAACATTAAGTGTACCGGATGCCGATTGAATATGTGTTTCGGTAATATGCTGACGCATGCGATCGGCAATTTGCATGGCATTTTTATGATTTGATTCAGGCATAACACAAATAAATTCTTCACCACCCCAACGACCAAAATAATCTTCAATACGCATGATCTGTTCAATCGCGTCAGTAACGGCCTTTAGCACAGAGTCGCCTTCTTTGTGGCCGAGTAAATCATTGACCAGTTTGAATCGATCAACATCAAATAAAACAATTGAGAAGGCCTGTTTATTGCGAATACTTCTGGAAAGCTCACGTTCCATGCACTCCTGTATACCTCGCCTGTTTAAAATACCTGTTAGCAGGTCATGGCTTGCCAGATGTGTTAGTTCACTGAGTAATGTGCATTGATCCAGTGATGAGTTGGCAAGATGAATAAAGGCAGAGAAAAAAGAAGTACCCACCTGTTCGAAGTATGCAGGCTTATCTGAATAAAGCATGATAATGCCTGCCAGCATGCCGTTTTTCTGGCCAACTGGAAGTGAAATGACAGAACGTAAACCCGATGCATAGGCTTTATCAGATTGATGAATATTTGCAGTGATCGTATTCCAGATTCGAATAGACTGATTGAATGTTGCCTGTTCGGTTGTCGATTGATGTTGCATATTGAACTGATCAATGTAATCAGCTGCCGGCCCCACTATATATTCAGGGTGAATAGTTTCAGGACTTAATTCACCCATGGCCATCCAGGCAAGCTTGATGTGTTTACTTGAGGTGATTGAATCGCAGATAGCCTGTAGAACGATTTCAGGTTCGGTATTACGGGCAATACCCGCCATAGCTTTAAGCAGTGCCTGACTCAGGATGTACCGTTCATTGACGATATCAAATATTTTATGCTCTTCCATTGACATTATTTATTTTAATTTCCTTTTAATTAAAACATGCATATAAAAGGTCAGTCTTTGATGCGGATGCTGCGGATGGAGGGGCTAACATCTAGGGGATACATCATTTGCTGCTTAATTAGTATATCAAGTCTGGCTTGAGGATTCTAAGGATATCTTTTTATTAAGACGATCGGTATCTATTTGTAACTGATTGATTTTTATGTGTTTATGAGTATTCTTTAAGCATTTTCTGGTAGTTTTTGAATCGATGAGCGCTGATTTTGTTGGAATGAAAGGCATTTTTGATGGCGCAATCAGGTTCATTTTCATGGTTACAATTAGAAAATTTACACTGGCCTGTAAATGGTCGTAATTCCCTGAAACCTTTTAAAATGTTTTCAGCTGAGGTATTCCACAGGCCAAAATCACGTACTCCTGGTGAATCAATGAGTTTGCCACCACAGGGTAAATTGTACAGTGTTGAACTGGTTGTGGTATGGGTGCCTTCTCCACTTGCGGCTGATAATTCACCCACACGAATATCAAGTTCAGGTAAGAGATGATTAATTATCGATGATTTTCCCACGCCGGACAGGCCAACAAAGATACTTGTTTTTGCTTGCAGAGCATCGAGCAGTTGTTTAAAACCCTGATCAATGACATTACTGGTTTTTATGACCTGATAACCGATAGCTGAATATTCTTTTTCGATATCATTAATAATTTGTCGATTACTGTCATTTAGTAAATCTATTTTATTGATCAAAATAATGGGTAAGGCAGGTAGTGTTTCAGCTGCCACCAGATAACGATCAATTAAATAGGGGTTGGGTTCCGGTTGGACAGAGGCAACAATAATAATCTGATCAATATTTGCAGACATGGGTTTAAGTTTTCCACCAAACCCCGGTTTTTGTAGAAGATTTTTTCTTTCTTGCAGTGCCACAATGACACCATCATTATTTTGAGACTGTTGCCAGATAACATTGTCACCGCAAACAATGGGGCCTAAATTCTGCCGAGCGACACAACGAAAAAGCTGTTGCTGATTATTTTCAATAATTAATGACTGGCCGAAGTTGGTAATCACCTGTCCGGGTTGTTCAGGGCCGAGGCCCTGTTTTTCGAGTTGTTGTTCTTTCTCGTGCTGATTTTTACCCGCTTTATCACGACGTTTTTGCTGAATACTTTCTATTCTACGTTTCTGTTGCTCACTGATTCGGCGCTTTGCCATAAAGTTCAGAATTTATAGAATTTTTGATTAAGGTAATTAATTACTGAGTTGGTTTCTATTTCTGTCCACTCAGCTTTTGCAGGGCCCTTCATGCAGTTATTAACCTGATTAGATAAAGCCTGTAGTGTTTTCACTCGTCTGTCGTCACGGCTGTAAACTTGTGTTGTGTGACAGGCCAGGCATTTGTCATTATGCAATTGTTCACCATGAGTAACGCTGGTTTTTTCTTCTGCTATGACTGAAGTAGAAAATATTAAACTGATTATGAGAAAGACAGGTTTCATTATTAAGGTTCCTTTTTAATGGCCTGCAAGATGTGCAATTCTAACAGGTGCCGGGGGGTGACTGTCATAAAATGCTGAATAGACAGGGTCAGGGGTTAGTGTGCTGGCATTTTCTTTATACATATTAACCAGTGCACGTATTAAATCTTTTGCATTTGACTGTTCTGCCGCAAATTCATCGGCTTCAAATTCATTTTTGCGTGACAGCATACTCATTAATGGGCTGAGTAGAAAAGTAAATACAGGCACTACCAGTGTGAAGAGTAATAATGCCATGTAAGTCGATGGTGTGCTGACGCCCAGTGCATTGTAGAACCAGTCATGTTGCATCAGCCAGGCGAGTATCCATAAGCCAAGTAATGTCATGCTGATCGACAGTAACATGCCTTTGATAATATGTTTGCGTTTAAAGTGCCCCAGTTCATGTGCTAGTACGGCTTCCAGTTCATCATCGTCTAATGACTTTAATAAAGTATCAAAAAATACGATACGTTTGTTTTTGCCGAAACCTGAAAAGTAGGCATTACCGTGACTGGAGCGACGTGAACCATCAATAACAAAAATACCCTTGCTATTAAAGCCGCAACGGTTGAGCAGGTTGTTGATACGGTTAAGTGTTTCACCTTCTTCCAGAGGTGTGAATTTATTAAAGATGGGTGCAATCCAGGTAGGGTAGGCCCAGGCAATAAATAGACTGAAACCGGTCCACACCATCCAGGTGTAAAGCCACCAGAGTTCACCGGCTGTTTCCATTAGCCAGAGCACAGCCCAGATTAATGGGGTGCCTATGACAAGGGCTAACAACATGCCTTTAAATAAGTCACTAATAAATATTTTTGCGGTAGTCCGGTTAAATCCAAAGCGCTCTTCAATAACAAAGGTGCTGTAAATTGAAAAGGGTAAATCCAGTAGCGATGAAATAAGCATCAGGCTGAGGATAACGGCTATGCCCGTGTATACAGGGTCCAGCGCCAGAGTGCGCAGGCTTTGATCAAGGAGTTCCAGTCCTCCACCAAATGTCCAGATGAGTAGTAGTAATGCATCATACATCATTGGCCAGCGACCAAAGCGTACTTTGGTTGTGGTGTAGCTGGCTGCTTTTTGGTGGTCATCTAGAGAGATTTTTTCACTAAAAGCTTCTGGTACTGTTTCGCGATTATTCTGAATATGGGAAATGTGTCTATGTGCTAGCCAGAATTTAATCATTAAAGATAAAGCGAAAAAGGCAAGAAAAAGCAGCCCAAAACTATGCATGAAACAACCTCTGAATTTAATAAAGTATGGTCATTATCTCTTTTCTGGCTAAAATGTTCTACTTAGAAGGCAAATAATTACACTACATCATTGGAGATATCATGGTCGATACATCGAAGCAGAATAAAGATAATCTAGTCTGGGTTGACCTCGAAATGACGGGGCTTGAGCCGCAAAGTGATGTGATCATTGAAATCGCCACTATTGTAACAGATAAAAATCTTAATATTCTTGCCGAGGGACCGATGATCGCCATACATCAGAGTGATGAGATTCTTAATGGCATGGATGAATGGTGTACAAATCAACATGGAAAATCAGGTTTAACTCGGCGAGTAAAAGACAGCACCATTGATGAGGCTGAGGCTGAGCGACAGACCATTGCCTTCCTGGAACAATATGTACCCAAAGGCGCATCGCCCATGTGCGGCAATACTATTTGCCAGGATCGTCGTTTTATGGCGAACCATATGAAAACGCTGGAAGCTTTTTTCCATTATCGTAATCTGGATGTCAGTACGATTAAGGAACTGGCCAGACGCTGGTCACCAGAGGTTTATAATGGCTTTAGTAAGGATTCATCTCATCTGGCCATGGATGATATTAAGGATTCAATTGCCGAGCTTGTGTATTACCGTGAGCATGCGTTAAAGATATAAACGTTTTAGTCTGCAAATAAACACTAATAGACGCTAAGTTTTGTTCGCGTACCTCGACAACTGCTCCTCGACTTTATCTCCTGAGTCGTTCTACCTCCTGCATCCATGCAGTCGTGCGTTGTTCTAATTACGGGCTTCCTGCCCTAATACGGCGCACTAAACCCTAATAATGCTTTTTTTTATTTGCGTTAATTCGCGGACTAATCTTGTCTCTGTGATCAAACCTCAACCGGCGTATCCATTCGATTACCCCATTCCGACCATGAGCCTGGATAACCCCTGACTTTTTCATAGCCCAGCTGTTTTAACATAAAATATGACAGCGCTGATCGATGATGGGTCTGACAATAGACAATAATTTCTTTATCTTCGGTGAGTCCCAGAGCATTCAGTTTTGATTTTAATTCATCGTCTGCCAGTAAACGATAATCACGCTGCCTGTCCATGCCATCGGTCCATTCAAAATGAATAGCGCCGGGAATGTGGCCACCACGTTCGGCAAATTTTTTGCTGCCATCATATTCAGCGGCGCTTCGAGCATCCAGCAGCGCAACATTTTTGTTTTCAAGGTTTTTCAGAATGTAATCAGTATCAGCGACTACATCCATATTGGAATAAGACACTTCATAATGAGCGGGAGTTGTGTGTACAGCTTCATTATCCAGTGAATGACCTTCATTGGCCCAGCTGATTAGGCCGCCATTGAGCAATGATGTTTTTGTATGGCCTGCGGCATTCAGTGTCCAGATTAAGCGAGCTGCTTTACCACCGCCCTCATCGTCATAAGCAACCACATGGGTTTCAGGGGTCATTCCTAAAGTAGATAAAATATGGCTGAGCTGGGCTTCATCGGGTAGTAATCCCATGGTGGGTTTATTCATGCCGGTAATATGGCCGTACTCCAGAAATGCGGCACCGGGTATGTGTCCCTGAACATATTGGGCGTGTTTGCATAGATCAATAATTAACAAACCTTCATCGTTTAAATGTTGTTCTAATTCATCCGGTTCAATGATTAAGGGTAATTCAGACATGTTTTTTACCTGGGGATTATTTAGGGTTTGAGTATAGTGTTTGTTGCCGGTTTTGAATTATCCATTTCTGGATAGTCCAGAGTGTAATGCAGACCACGGCTTTCTTTTCTTTCCATAGCACAGCGTATAATGAGATCAGCGACAACAGCAAGATTACGTAATTCCAGTAGATCACCGGTAATTCTAAAGTTGCCATAATATTCATTAATTTCAGAGCGTAATAAATCAACTCGGCGTTTTGCCCGTTGTAGTCGTTTGTCAGTACGTACAATGCCGACATAGTCCCACATGAAACGACGTAGCTCATCCCAGTTATGGGAGACCACGACTTCTTCATCTGAGTCGGTGACACGACTTTCATCCCAGTCTTTTATTTTGTCCCACTGATATTTTCCAGTCATTTTTGAGTTGATATCAGTGGCGGCTGACTGAGCAAAGACCAGACATTCCAGCAGTGAATTACTGGCCATGCGGTTGGCTCCGTGCAATCCAGTGAAAGAGGTTTCACCTATGGCATATAGATTTTCAATACTGGTCTGGCCATTAAGATCAGTCATCACACCACCGCAGGTGTAATGTGCTGCAGGTACTACGGGTACGGCTTCTTTAGTAATATCGAAACCGAATTCCCTGCATTTTTTATAAATCATTGGGAAGTGAGAAGTAATAAATGCGGCTGATTTATGGCTGATGTCCAGATACATGCACTCAACACCCAGTCGTTTCATTTCATGGTCAATGGCACGAGCGACGATATCACGGGGTGCCAGTTCGCCCCGTGAATCAAACTGATCCATGAAGCGTTTGCCATTGGGCAGTAATAATTTGCCGCCTTCTCCGCGCAGGGCTTCGGTGAGCAGGAATGTTTTGGCTTTAGGGTGGTAAAGGCAGGTAGGATGGAATTGCATAAATTCCATATTGGCAACATTACAGCCGGCGCGCCAGGCCATGGCGATGCCGTCACCGGTAGAACCGTCAGGGTTGCTGGTATATAGGTACACCTTGTTAGCTCCGCCAGTGGCCAGTATCACGCATTTTGCCTGAAAGGTTTCCACCCGGCCTTTGGCTTCATTTAATACATAGGCACCAATGCAGCGATTATGTTTCAATCCCAGCTTGCTGCCGGTGATCAGGTCAACCGCAATATGATGATCAAATAATTCAATATTTTTATTATGTCTGGCATGGTTGATCAGCGTGGTTTCCAGGGCACGACCAGTCGCATCGGCGGCATGAATCACCCGGCGATGACTGTGACCACCTTCCCGGGTTAGATGGTAGCTCTTGCTGCCATCTTTATGAGTATCAGTCGTAAAAGGTACTCCCAGATCTGCCAGCCACTGGATATTTTCCGGAGCATGTTCAACGGTAAAGCGCACAGCCGCTTCATCACACAGGCCGTTACCTGCGTTCAGGGTGTCTGCGATATGGGATTTAAATGAATCATCAGGGTGTAAAACAGCGGATATGCCGCCCTGCGCATAATAGGTGCTGCCAGTATCTTCTCTACCTTTGGATATAACAGCGACTTTTAATTCAGGCTCTAAATGCAGGGCCAGACTCAAACCTGCAGCTCCGCCACCAATAATGAGAACGTCGTGGCGAAATGATTGTCTATTGTTGTTAAGTTCAATTATCAAACAGGCTGGCTCTTTATGTCATTATGCGAATCAGGTATGGTTTGCTCTTTCGGGGTGGATATTACACTAGATAGAGTAAACAGAACCCCTAGTAAACCTAGACGAACTATTGTAGACCAAGTCGGTCTTAACAAACAGGCACAGGATGTGCCCAGCGGAGGGCAGGCCCGGATGGGCGAGAGAGAAATTGATCAGGCTCTGGTAGAGCGGGTACAGCAAGGTGATAAGCGAGCCTTCGATCTTCTGGTATTAAAGTATCAACATCGGGTAATGAAATTAATTGCCAGGCTGGTACGTAATGCTGATGATGTACAGGATGTCGCTCAGGAATCGTTCATTAAAGCTTATCGAGCGCTGAAAAATTTTCGTGGTGATAGTGCTTTTTATACCTGGCTATATCGTATCGCGATTAATACTGCCAAGAATCATCTGGTGGCCTCTGGGCGCAAAGCAACTAATTCTGCTGTCGATGCTCAGGATGCCGAGCAGTACGACAGTGCTGACTGGTTGAGAGAATACGCGACACCTGAAAGGGAAGTGTTAGCCAGTGAAATGAGTGAAGTTATTAACAGGTGTATTAGTGATTTGCCGGATGATCTTAAAGAAGCTATTACATTGCGTGAAATAGAAGGCTTAAGTTATGAAGATATTGCCACTGTTATGGATTGTCCCATAGGTACTGTCAGATCAAGAATTTTCCGTGCGCGTGAAGCCATAGATACTCAGCTCAAGCCCTTGCTTGATAAATAATTATCTGCTGATAAGAGGTAATAGTAATGAATAATAGAGACGAACAATTATCTGCTTTTCTTGATAGCGCACTGAATGCAGAAGAACATAATGATTTTTTAGCTGATTTGAAACAGAGTCCTGTGGCGGATGCAGAAAAGAATTTTCGTTATAAGCTGATCGGTGATGTTATGCGTGACGATGTTGATGTTACATCGTTCATGGATATTTCTGCATCAGTGCATCGTGCTATTGATGCAGAAGAAACATATGGGATAGCCGATAAGAATGCAGTGTCGGCTACAAATAAACGATTTGATTTTTCCTCATGGTTACGCCCTTTATCAGGTATGGCTGTTGCAGCATCGGTTGCACTGGTAACAGTGGTGGCATTTCGAACCGTTGAAACAGAATCTATAGTGCCTGCTAACCAGTTAGCAGCAGATACCCGGGCTCAGCAAGAATATATTCAGGCTACTGATATTACACCGGTTAATGCCAATCTGGCGAAACAACTACGCGTAGTTTCTGTTGGTGCTGAGCAGCCGAATTCGGCTTTACGTACACAGCAGTTAAATGAGTACATGATGAATCATTCAGGTTATGCAGGTCAGAATACGATGCAGGGTATGATGCCTTATGTGCGTGTTGCCAGTTATGGGTCACAGGCAAAGTAATAATATGAATCTGAGTCGTTTATTTTTCTTATCGGGATTAGTTTTTACCGGTCTGGTACATGCGAGTGATGTTGATGTCTGGTTGAATAAAATGACCCATGCTATGGAAATGAATAATTATCAGGGAACATTGATTATTCGCCAGGCGGATAAGGTTGATGCGCTTTTTGTGCAACACGGGATTGATAAAAGTGGTATCTGGGAGAGCCTGGAATTTCTGAATGGTGAATCACGAAAAGTCATTCGCAAGAAAGATACGGTTAAAACTATTTTCCCCGAGCGCGAACTGGTGACGATTAGTCATGAAATAGAGCAGAATCCTTTTCATCCCCAGTTGCCGAAAAATCTGTCAAATCTTAAGCAGTATTATGATATTCAACTGGCAGGTCAGGATCGTATAGCCCGAAAAAATGCTCAGATACTGGAAATAAAACCTAAGGACAAATTTCGTTACGGGTTTAAGTTCTGGCTGGATATGGATACCGGTTTGTTGCTTAAATGTGACTTGATGGATAGTACTAATAAAGTTGTAGAGCAATTAATGTTTAGTGAGTTAACGGTGCTAAATAAAGCTCCCGAGTTATTACCGGAAAGTGAATATAAGGGTTTCCAGTCCATCGATCTGGATCTTGGGCGTCATCAACAGGCCGTTAATATCTGGAATGCCGATCAGTTACCTGATGGTTTTATGCTGACTCGCAGTAGTACTAAACCGGGTTCGGCAGGTGGTCTGGTGCATCAAATGGTTTATAGCGATGGCATAGCATCTGTTTCGGTTTTTGTTGAAAAACAGATGTCGGCCCAAAAAGCATTGAACGGAATATCGAAAATGGGAGCAGTTAATGCTTTTGGTATGCCTGTTAATGGGCATCAGGTGACAGTGATTGGTGAAGTGCCTGTAGATACTGTAAGACTTATTGGTCAATCTATACGATATACTCAATAGCATGATAGAAGAACAGGCCATAGTGGTTGCTTTAGAAGATACGTATGCGCTATTACAGACGCAGCGTAAGTCTTCCTGTCAGAGCTGTTCTGTAAAAAAAGGCTGTGGCACCTCGGTGCTTTCAAAAGTGGTCGGTCAACGTAGTAGTCAGATTAGAGTCGCCAATACATTAGATGCGCAGTTAGGCGATACAGTTTTACTTGGCGTACAGGAAAATGCACTGGTACTGGGCTCATTTGTTATTTATCTGGCACCATTGCTGAGTATGTTTTTGATGGCTGTCGCTGGTGAGTTCTGGGCAAAAGCAAATGGTTATAATTCTGAACTGGTGGCTGTCATTTGCGCATTACTGGGGTTTTCGATTACTATTCTGGTGATTCGATTTGGTTTTTCAAACGTTAATCTTAAAAAGCGCTTACAGCCTGAAATGCTACGCATACTACATCATCAGTCAGTAACTCATGATACTATGCTGGCATCATAAAATCCTTTAATCAGCTAATATTACAAAGACTATTTATCTCTGACTGGAGTTTCAAATGTTGTTAACTACAAGTCGTCTGGCGACTTTTCTTTTGGTTTCTTTTTTCTCTTCGTTATCAGTCGCTCAATACCTGCCGGATTTTGTACAACTGGTGGAAAAAAATAGTCCTGCCGTTGTAAATATTAGTACAGTACAGAAAATAGAATCTAAATCATGGGAACATATGGATATTCCCGAGCATTCACCGTTTGGTGATCTGTTTAAAAAATTCTTTGGTGAAGATGGTATGCCTCAAATGCCAGAAGATTCAAAATCTCTGGGTTCGGGTTTTATCCTATCAAAAGATGGCTATGTCATTACCAATCATCATGTTGTGGCTGATGCTGAAGAAATTTTTGTGCGATTGAGTGATAAACGTGAATTAGAAGCAAAACTGATTGGTACTGATAAATACAGTGATATTGCCTTATTGAAAATCAAGGCTGAAAACCTGCCTGTGGTTAAAATTGGCAGTGCTGAAAAAGTAAAAGTCGGTTCCTGGGTGCTGGCAATTGGTTCCCCGTTTGGTTTTGATCATTCGGTCACTGCCGGTATTGTCAGTGCCAAGGGTCGCAGTTTGCCCAGTGCAAACTATGTACCTTTTATACAGACTGATGTGGCTATAAATCCGGGAAATTCAGGTGGTCCATTATTTAATCTGGATGGCGAAGTGATAGGTATTAATTCCCAGATCTATAGTCGTACCGGTGGTTTTATGGGATTGTCATTTGCTATTCCTGTTGAAGTGGCCATGGATGTCGTTGAGCAGTTAAAGACTAAAGGTTTTGTAAATAGAGGCTGGCTGGGTGTTTATATTCAGGAAGTGACTCAGGAACTGGCTGAATCTTTTGGTCTTGATAAACCTCAGGGTGCACTGGTTTCTCAGGTGATTGAGAATAGTCCAGCTGAAAAAAGTGGCATTAAGGCAGGTGATGTTATTGTCGCTTTTAATGGAAAGACCATTATCGACTCTTCAAATTTACCGCCAATGGTTGGACGTGTGCCTGTGGGAAATACTGCGCAGATTAAGCTGTTGCGAGAAGGGAAATACAAAACCTTAAAAGTACTGATTGAGGCTTTGCCAGAGGAAGATAAAGCTGTTTTACCCAGGCATCAGTCTTTAAAGGAAAATCGTATTGGTGTGGCCGTAGTTGAGCTGACTAAAGCTGAAAAGTTAGATCTGAGTCGTGGCGTGAAGATTGAACGGGTAGCACCTAACAGTGTGGCTTATGTTGCGGGTCTGAGAGAAGGCGACATTATTTTGCAGATTAATCAGTCCAATATTAAGCATGTGGCTGATTTCAGAAAGAAAGTAGCCAGTTTGCCTGTGGGTAAGAAAGTACCTGTGCTGGTTCATCGTGACGGTGCAGATCAGTTTGTGGTTATTAGCCTGCCTGACGACCAGTGATCGAATTCCGGGTTTATATTCGGCATGGTTGTCACTTATGTGATGATTTATTGTGGCAATTAGAGCAATTACGTCGAACTTATGCTTTTGAAATAGTGCCGATAGATGTAGACTCCGAATCCAAATTGGTAGAGCAATATGGCGCTGAGGTGCCTGTTGTGATGTATGGCGACAGGAAGGTGTGCCATTATTTTCTGGACAAGGCTGCCGTTGAGCAGATTCTGAGTATTACGAATAACTAATGCAGAACATTCGAAATTTTTCCATTATTGCCCATATTGACCATGGCAAATCCACATTAGCCGATAGATTTATACAGACCTGTGGTGGATTGAGCGAGCGCGAAATGGAATCACAGGTGCTTGATAGTATGGATCTGGAGCGCGAGCGTGGCATCACCATCAAGGCACAGAGCGTGTCCCTGGATTATAAAGCCAGAAATGGTGAAATTTATCAGTTGAATATGATTGATACACCGGGGCATGTGGATTTTTCCTATGAAGTTTCCCGGTCTCTTGAAGCCTGTGAGGGCGCACTGCTGATAGTCGATGCTTCCCAGGGTGTCGAGGCTCAGAGTGTAGCTAACTGTTATACGGCCATAGATCTGGGGCTGGAAGTCGTGCCAGTGCTGAATAAAATAGATCTTCCCGCAGCTGATCCGGATCGAGTGATCCAGGAAATCGAAGACATTATTGGTATTGAAGCCACGGATGCCTGTCAGGTCAGTGCAAAATCAGGTATTGGTGTCGAGGATTTGCTGGAGCAGCTGATACAGCGTATTCCGGCACCTGAAGGTGATCCTGATGCGCCTTTGCAGGCGCTGATTATTGATTCCTGGTTCGATGCCTATGTGGGTGTCATTATTCTGGTACGTATCAAACAGGGTCGTATACGCAAGGGTAATAAAATGCTCGTGATGTCGACAGGTCGTGGCTATTCTGTGGATAATGTGGGTGTGTTTACGCCAAAACGTACCGATACTGCGGAGCTTTCTGCAGGTCAGGTCGGTTATATCATTGCCGGGATGAAAGAAATTGATTCAGCACGTGTGGGTGACACGATTACCCTGGTCGATCGTCCTACAGAGAAGGCATTACCCGGTTTTAAGGAGGTACAGCCCCGTGTATTTGCAGGCATGTTCCCCGTTGATTCCGATGATTATGATAATTTCCGTGAAGCGCTGGAAAAATTGCGTCTTAATGATGCTTCCTTGCAGTTTGAGCCAGAAACCTCATCAGCCCTGGGTTTTGGGTTTCGTATCGGTTTCCTCGGTATGCTGCACATGGAAATCGTTCAGGAACGACTGGAACGGGAATATGATCTTGATCTGATTACCACGGCACCCACTGTGGTTTATGAAGTGGAAACCAGTAAAGGTGAGGTTTTCCAGATCCATAATCCGGCTGATTTGCCCGAAGTTAATCTGATAGAAGAAATTCGTGAACCCATCATTCAGGCCAATATACTGGTGCCTCAGGATTATCTGGGTAATGTGATCAGTCTGTGTATTGAAAAACGCGGTGTGCAGGTGAATATGCAGTATATGGGGGCTCAGGTAGCTCTGACCTACGAAATGCCGCTGAGTGAAGTTGTGCTAGACTTTTTTGATCGTCTAAAATCAGTGAGTAGAGGTTATGCCTCATTTGATTATGAATTTAAGCGTTTTCAGCCAGCAAAGCTGGTAAAAGTTGATATATTAATCAATAGTGAAAAAGTTGATGCCTTAGCTGTTATCATACATGAAGACCAGTCACAGCGTCGTGGACGGGAACTGGCAGGGAAAATGCGTGAGTTAATCCCACGACAGATGTTTGATATAGCCATTCAGGCGGCCATTGGTCGCCATATTATTGCACGTTCTACAGTCAAGGCTTTACGTAAAAATGTTACCGCAAAATGTTATGGCGGTGACGTTAGTCGTAAGCGAAAATTACTGGACAAGCAAAAGAAAGGTAAAAAACGCATGAAGCAATTTGGCAAAGTAGAAATACCGCAGGATGCTTTTCTTGCAGTGCTTAAAGTTGATAATGCCTGAGTGCATACAAGAATTATAAGAGAATTTCTATATGACGTATGATTTTGCTTTTTTTCTTTTAATGGGAACGCTCATTACCGGTGTGATCTGGGCACTTGATGCCTGGGTATGGGCGCCTAAAAGAAAAGATAATCCGTTTGAATACAGTGTTGAAGGTGCCATGCCGAGTCGGCGTAAAGGTGAGCCCGTTGTTGTTGAGTACGCAAAATCTTTTTTTCCGGTTTTATTAATTGTGTTTTTACTCAGGGGCTTTCTGGTAGAGCCTTTTAGAATTCCTTCTGGTTCAATGATACCGTCTTTGTATATTGGTGATTTTATTCTGGTGAATAAATTTTCCTATGGTATACGTCTGCCAGTAGCTAATGTAAAGATCGTTGAGATTGATAATCCAGAGCGTGGAGATGTTGTTGTTTTTCGTTATCCACGTGACCCATCCATTGATTATATAAAACGTGTTATTGGTTTGCCAGGTGATCATATTGCCTATTACAACAAAGTTCTCTATATAAATGGTAAGCCTGTAAAACGCGAATATGTTTCTATTTATAATGGACCAGGCGAAGAAAATACTGCAAAAGAATATTTAGAAAAACTCGATGATAGAAACCATATTATGTTATTGATTCCAGGACGGCCAAGTCTGGATGCAGAATATATAGTACCTGAAGGTCATTATTTCATGATGGGTGATAATCGTGACAATAGCAATGATAGTCGTTATTGGGGGGTTGTCCCGGATAAGTATCTGGTGGGTAAGGCATTCATGATCTGGATGAACTGGAGTTCAGGCGTGGACTGGAAACGAATTGGCACATTTATTAAATAATCGGAGTTTGCTTATGATTAAAAGGCAGCGTGGATTAACGGCTATAGCATGGATTATTGTGATAGGCCTGGTGGCTGTACAGGGTTTAATGGCATTGCGTATTATCCCGGTATATATGAATCACAATTCGGTAAAATCTATAGTGGATTCATTGAAAAGTGATCCAGATATTAAAGGTAAAACGCCAAAACAGATAAATAGCATGATTTCCAAGAGGCTTGAAGTAAATAATCTGGCTTATTTAATGAGAACCAAAGATACATTTCAATATAAAAGATCGGACAAAGGTTTTAAATTAAAGGTTCATATTGAAGAAAAAGGGCCTGTTTTTGGAAATCTTAATTTTCTGGTTATTTTTGATCATGAAGTGAATTTACCAACTCGATAAATGATTTATTTCAATGTAAATGAAACAGCCGCAAAATATTAATAGCCTGATTGCTAAGCTTGATTATACTTTTAAAAATAGTGAATTATTAATAGAGGCCTTAACTCATCGTAGTGCTGGCGCAAGAAATTATGAACGCCTTGAGTTTCTTGGCGATAGTATTGTTAATTTTGTTATTGCGGACAAGCTGTTTTCTATGTATCCGCAATACCCTGAAGGTGATTTAAGTCGTTTACGTGCTTCGCTGGTGAATCAGGATGGGCTGGCTAATATCGCCAGGGATTTAAATTTGGGCGACTATCTTATTCTCGGTGGCGGTGAATTAAAAAGTGGCGGTTATCGACGTGACTCAATTTTGTCAGATACTGTCGAAGCTATTATAGGTGCTGTGTACATAGATGCAGGGTTTGAGTTAGCCAGAAATCTTGTGCTCAGTTTATATAAAAAACAGCTTAAAAACATACCTGATCCATCAACATTAAAAGATCCTAAGACGCAGTTGCAGGAATTATTGCAGTCACGAAAACTTTCCTTACCTGTTTATGATGTAAGTTCGATTTCTGGTAAGGCTCATAATCAGATGTTTTCTGTAACCTGTTCTATAGATGAATTAAATATCAGGTCTTCTGGTCAGGCAGCTAGTCGTAGAAAAGCTGAGCAACAGGCCGCTATTGAAGCTATCTCAAAAGTCGAATTAGAAATTAATGAAAAAAGACAATAGAAGTTATTTATGAGTTCAGATGACGATTTTAAATGTGGTTATGTGGCTATTATAGGTCGGCCTAATGTTGGTAAATCTACATTATTGAATCATATTCTGGGTGTTAAGCTTAGTATTACTTCGCGTAAGCCGCAAACAACACGACATCAAATTCTGGGCATAAAAACATCTGCTCACAGTCAGTCAATATACGTTGATACGCCTGGAATGCATTCAGGTGGAAAGAAGGCTATTAATCGTTATATGAATAAGGCTGCGAGCTCGGTTATTTTTGATGTCGATGTCGTGCTTTTTGTTGTCCAGGCTCTTGTCTGGACAGAAGAAGACCAAATGGTTCTGGATAAATTAAAACAGATAGAGACGCCTGTTATTCTTGTTGTTAATAAAGTCGATACTATAAAAGAAAAAGAAACTCTGCTTCCTTTTTTGCAGGAGTTGAGTAATAAATTTAATTTTAAATCTGTAATGCCAGTATCAGCTGAAAAAGGCAACAATGTTAAGCAGCTTGAAGATTCCCTGATAGAATTGCTGCCTGTAAATCCACCTTATTATGATGAGGATGATTTTACCGATCGTAGTTCAAGATTTCTTGTTGCAGAGTTAATTCGTGAAAAACTGGTCAGGGAACTGGGTGATGAATTGCCTTACCAGTCAACGGTGGAAATTGAAACCTTTAAGGAAGAAGAGAAATTAATACGAATAAATGCCGCTATTCTTGTTGAAACAAAAGGTCAAAAAGCAATTATTATTGGAAGCAAAGGTGGTCGCCTTAAAAGTATTGGCACTAAGGCGCGAAAGGAAATGGAAAAATTACTTGGCCAAAAAGTTTTTCTTCAGTTATGGGTAAAAGTTAAAGCAGGCTGGTCTGATGACGAGGCTGCACTACGCAGTCTTGGTTATACTAATGATGATTGATTGTTATGAGAATACAGGATCAGTCTGTTTATATACTTCATCATCGTCCATTTCGTGATAGTAGTTTAATTCTCGAACTGTTTACTCAAAATCATGGTCGGCTGGCTGTGATGAGTCGCGGTGGTTCTTCACCAAAATCAAAACTTAAAAATACATTAAGGCCATTCCAGATGTTGTCTGCCTGCTGGAGTGGAAAAGGTGAGTTGCCAGTGTTATCAAGTGCAGAAATAATGCAGCAAAATAGATATCAGTTATCTGGTGACGCGTTGCTGAGTGCCCTTTATATTAATGAATTATTAATGAGATTGCTTCATAAGCATGATGTTTATGAAGAAGTGTTTTCATTGTATCAACAGACACTGGCTTGCCTGACTACATCTGATCAGATAGAAATCTGCTTGCGACTATTTGAGAAAAAACTGCTTCAGTTTCTGGGTTTTGAAATGAATTTAACAGCTGATGCCGATTCCGGTGAAATGGTCTCGGCAGATAAACAGTATATTTATTATATTGAGCATGGCCCGGTTGAATTATCAGCTAATAATCAGTCTTCTACTCAGATGGTTATTGATGGATCAAGTTTGCTGGCTTTTGCTGAGGACGATCTGGCAATTGCAGGAATAAGAAAGCAGATCAAGTTTTTAACACGCTATGTGCTTGCTTATTATCTGGGCGACAGGCCTTTAAAAAGCAGAGAGTTGTTTAGGTGATTTCAGGCGCGAGTATTGGTTAACTGGGTACTGTTTCCCTGTTTTAATCCCTGTGGGTTATAAGTTACATCAGCACTGGAGTTATTACCGGTAAATATATCGAGTGTTTCTCGTGAGATTTGATTGAGTTTGTTTATCAGCCGACCATTAACTTCATTCTGTATATTGCACTGTTTGATTCTTTCCAGAGTTAAGTTCCAGTGTTTAAGCAGCAAGCCGCTGGCATCAATTTTTTTTAGATATCCACTGTAGTCGTTGTCGACTGTTAATGCCTGGCGTTTATTGTCGAGAATATTCAGTGACTGAACCAGTTCCTGCTTTTGACTGGCGATAGGTATCAGATTTTCATACTCATGTGAATTAAGTATTTCAAACTCACTATTCAGACATGTCAGCAATGCCTCGGCATATTGAATGATTTCATCATGAATATTTTTAATATCTGTTTGCATAGAATTACTCGGATAATGCTTTTTCCAGGTTAATCAGGTTTTCAGCAATGCGTTCCGGGTCAAGAGGGTAGTTGCCTTTGGCAATTTCACGCTTGATGGCCTCTACTTTTTCAGTATCGACTTCTGGCACTGCGTCCAGTTGTTGTTGCAGGCTTCTAACCTGTCCGCTTTCTGCTGATAGACTCACTGTGTCTTCAGATGAGGGCCGTGTTTCGGCACTGCTATCGGCTGATGTCTGTGCTTTGGCCTTGTTATTGCCGGAGCTTAACGCATCAGTTAGCGGACGATTAATGTTGTTGATGGGGTTAGTCATGATTTTTCCCTGGTCATTATCTCTCTATGTCAGTTATCGGCAAACGTATATAAAACTTTAGTATATTAATTCAATACCGTTACTTCACCGTTTCGGGTGACTTTGCCTTCGATTATACGCTTTGAAGACAGGTTTTTGACACGAATATGATCGCCAAGGGCGCCGTTCATCAGGGCTGTCCCTGACATTCGTACAGAAAACTGCTTGCTTGTGGCTATCAATGCCACATGTTCACCCTGTTTTACCATGAGAGGGGCTTTTACCTGACCAGGATGAATGATCTTAAATTTGTCTAATTTACGTCTGGTTTCCTGTCCAATGAGAGATTTTTTGTCTGTGTAATAGCCACGATTCAATTTGGCCAGATTGTACTCAACCGTCTGTATGTCCTGTTCGGTAATGATATGGCCTCTGGCCAGTGGGGCAGCTGTTTGATAAACCGTTGCAAATTTATTGATTACGGCTGTGATGTAGAGTGCCCAGGTCTTGTCTGTAGTGCAGCGTACATTAACAGTGGTTTTTCCTGTGGTGTCACTGCCGGGGGCCAGACTTAGTTCCAGCGCCTGTGAGCACTGACTGACTTTAAGCCTTGGGTCTATTCTGCCCAGCTGGATATCAACTTTTTTATATTGATCCAGTTCATTGTGTGTTTCCAGAAAATGCCTGACCGCTGAGAGAATTGATTCATGGGTCTGGTACTGTTGAATTGAGCTCGCCATACTGATGCCACTGATTAAACTGAAATTTAATACTGTGAGTGTCATTAATAGGGCGCGCATAGTCATGTTTTATGTATTTCTTCCAGTAATTCGTCAATGTATAAAAACAGTTCTCGATTAAAATGAGTCAGCTCATCAATTTTTTGACGGGCCAGCTCAAATTGTCTATTTATGGATAATTCTGCAATTTCCTTGCCAAGTTGGTGAATATTTGAATGTGGGCCTGCTATTTTTTCAAAGGACGGGTAGTGTCCATAGCGTTGCTTGCCGGTGGTTTCATACCAGTGCGATAGACGACATTGCTCAATTTCATGCTGGCTATCGATTGATTGCCCCAGTGCCATCATGGATAGCCGTGTTTTCAGGGCAATATGATCTGCCTTGACGGTTTGTAATAATATTTCATCCTGATCGAATGATGCCAGCAGATTAAACTGGCTTAAGATAGTGTTATTCAGTTCATCTGTTTGGCGAGTGATATTCTCCACTCGCTGGGTTTCTTCTTCGACCGCCAGAGTGATTTCATTAAGTTTTGATGCCATCTCCATGGAAACTGATTGTTGTTCGGCTGCAGAAGCTGAGATTGTTCTGACCTGATAACTGACATCATTAACAACAGAAGTGACTTCACCAAGTGCGATGGCCACTGTTTCAAGACTATCCGCGCTTTGTTTAAGGCCTTCTTTACTGGAACCAACTGACTGACTAATGTCGGCCATGAGTGTATTCATGGTGCTGGTTACGCTTTCTATTTCCAGCGTGGCTTTTTCTGTTTTAGAGGCGAGTTGTTTTACCTCATCAGCAACAACGGCAAAACCACGACCGGCTTCACCGGCCCGGGCGGCTTCAATCGCGGCATTCAGGGCAAGTAAGTTAGTCTGATTTGCGATATCACGGACACTTGAAGTCAGGCTGTTTATTTCATCGGTAAACCCTGTAAATTTGGTAACACCGTTAAACATGGCATTTATAGCATTTTCCAGCAGATCCATATCACCTATCATAGATGATATGGCAACGTTACCCTGTTCAGTTTTTTCATAGCTTTCCATTGCTCGTGATGACGTGTTCTGGGCTGATTGCGAAATTTCAGTTGCTGAGGCAGCCATTTCTTCAGTAGCTGCAGCTACACTGGCAGTGACGCCACCAATTTCAGCAACCTGATGTTGTAATTCCAGTGCTCTAGTCTGTATTTCATAAGTTTGTTGTAATGACCAGATGCCATTCTCAGCAAGTGTCGAAAGTTTTTTATTATTATCCAGAATTTTATTAGTGGTATTAGAAAGTGCAGATGAGGTTGTGGCACACTCACTGGCAAGCTTGGATAATTCCTGATAATCAGCTTTCAGGGCAGCTTCTAAAATGGGCAGTGCATATTTTGTAACTAACAGGTGCTTTAACATCGCTATTCCTGGTGTGTGGTCAATTGTGTACTAGACTCTAAGTTATAATCTTGGGATCATGGGCTGGAATCTTATCGTGATTTAGCCGTTTGTTTTTTTTTATCAAAATGAAAAAGAATTATAGTTGAATAAGTCCGTCTCGGGAACAGGCGCTCTGATGTTTAAAATACTATGACTAGAGAGGTTAAATAATGGCTGGGGTGCTTGATAGTGTTGATAGTAGAACGCAGTTAGCAGGAACTAATCGTCTTGAACTGCTGTTGTTCAGGCTGGGGGGGCGCCAGTTATATGGTATTAATGTATTTAAAGTACAGGAAGTCATTCGTTGTCCAAAATTAACACGTATGCCAAAGGCAAATAACCGTGTTGTTGGTGTGGCTCATCTGCGTAATAAAACCATTCCTATAATGGATCTCTCTTTATCTATTAATAATATTGCTATACAGAATATTGAAGAATGTTTTGTCATTGTTACTGAATATAATCGTTACACACAGGGTTTTCTGGTTAATGCGGTCGACCGTATTGCAAATATGAACTGGAAAGAAATTCTTCCTCCACCTCAGGGTAGTGGAGCCAGCAGTTATTTAACCGCAGTGACTCATGTCGACGAGCAGCTGGTTGAAATTATTGATGTAGAAAAAATATTTGCGGATGTTATGGGCTTGCCTGAAGAGGTCAGCGAAGACCTGCTTGAAGAAGCAAAAGCTATGGAGTCGGAACGCCCCAGGCGCGTATTGATTGTAGATGATTCTTCAGTAGCCCGTAACCAGATGAAACGTGTAATGGAAAAAGCCGGTATAGAATGTATTATTGCAAATGATGGTCAACACGGATATGAGACTCTCAAAGACCTTGTTAAAGAAGGAACACCATTAAAAGAACAGATAGCAATGGTTATTTCAGATATAGAAATGCCACGTATGGATGGCTATACATTGACCACTAACATAAGAAAAGATCCCGAGCTACAGGATATTTTTGTCATGCTGCATACATCATTGAGTGGAGTGTTTAATAATAGTATGGTTGAAAAAGTAGGCGCCAATCATTTTGTTCCCAAGTTTAAACCGGATGAGTTAGTCGGTGCGGTGCTGTCTGTAATCAATAAAGGTTATGTTGACTAGAAACTAAACATAAAAACAATATATATCCGAATACCTGGTGTATTATTGTCCTTTAGTTATAAAGATCGATTAAAAAAATAGTTGTGAAAAAATGACAGCCACTTTTAACCCTGATGAATACAAGAGTTTTCAGGCCTTTCTTGAAAAAGCCTGTGGTATCGTACTCGGTGAAAATAAACATTATCTTGTCTCCAGTCGGCTGACCCGCTTAATGCGCGAGCAGAATATTGCCAGTTTGCATGACCTGGTTCAGCAACTGGAAGGTCCAGGGTCTCAAAAGTTGCGTGCTCAAGTCATAGAAGCAATGACAACAAATGAAACTTTATGGTTTCGTGATACTTATCCCTTTGAAGTGCTTAGTCAAACTATTCTGACTGAGTTTAAAAACGACAAGAAATCTACGGCCCGTATCTGGTCAGCTGCCTGTTCCAGTGGCCAGGAGCCATATTCGATCAGTATGATTGCTGATGAGTTTGCGCAGCAAAATCCTTTTGCACCCAAGGTTGAAGTTGTGGCTACGGATATTTCTCAGGCGATTCTGGATGAAGCTAAAAGTGGAAAGTATGATGCCCTGGCTCTAGCGAGAGGCTTATCAGAAGAACGAAAACGACGTTACTTTTCTTCAATTGGAAATCAGTCACAGGTCAATGCTAATGTGCGTGCCCGGGTAACATTCAGAGAAGGCAACCTGTTACAGAGTTATGCAGCATTAGGCAAGTTCGATGTGATATTCTGCCGTAACGTTTTAATTTATTTTTCTGCCGAGTCTAAAAAAGACATTCTTAGTCGAATGGCAAAATCTCTTAATCCCCGTGGATATTTATTGCTGGGTGCGTCTGAATCAATTGCTCAGTATTCAGATGCTTTTGAGATGGTGCGCGTCAGCACTGGCGTTGTTTATCGCCTCAAACATCAGTAGTTTCCAGAGCGGCAATTTTCCTGTTTAAGGCGGCAATCCTTGCCGCTATAGTTCCTTAAAATATCCTTCCTGTTTTCTAACTCATTGAAAATAAATAAATAAAAATTCTGGCACGCGGTTTGCTCTGTTACTGACAAGACGGAGAAACAGATGCCTATTAATTTTGATAAAGCTTTTGGTGTACATGACAACGCATTACTGCTGTTCGAGCGTAGAACCCAGTTGCTGACCGCTAATATTGCCAATGCCGATACACCTGGTTACAAGGCACGTGATATCGATTTCAATAAGGTGCTGCAAGGCGCTCAATCAGAACAGTTAAGCATGCGTGTGACTAATCAGGGACACCTCCCTGTATCAACTAATGAATTGAATCAGCATCATAAATTTAGAATACCCGATCAGAGTTCAGCTGATGGTAATACTGTTGATGTGCAGAAAGAGAAAGCAGCATTTGCTGAAAACACAATCCGTTACCAGACTACATTGAACATTTTATCCCGACGCATTGATGGGCTGAGAAATGCCTTTAAAGGTGAATAATTATGTCATCGCTTAAGATATTTGATGTTGCCGGTTCTGCCATGAGTGCGCAGATGCTGCGTCTCAACACGGTTGCCAGTAATCTGGCCAATGCGGAAACCATGGCATCAAAAGCAGAAGATGTTTATAAAGCCCGTCACCCGGTTTTTGAAACGGTACTTAATCAGGTTAATGGTGATGCTACGCCCAGTGTACGTGTTAAGCAGATTGTTGAATCAGATTCACCGGCAATTCCGCACTATATGCCAGGTCATCCCATGGCAAATAAAGACGGTTATGTGTTTAGCCCGGGCGTTAATGCTATTGAAGAAATGGCGGACATGATTTCTGCTTCGCGCAGTTATCAGAATAACGTTGAAGTTTTATCAACAGCAAAAGAATTAATTATTCGTACCCTGTCGCTAGGTCGTACCTAGGGTATTAAATAATGAAAATTAATTTTCATGAAGTAACTGACTTGTACTTGAGGGTTTAACTGATGGAAGTAGATTCAACTAACGCACTTGGTCTGAGGTCATATCGTGATGCTGCTGCCGATGCAGTCAATGATAAATCTTCTCTGGGTCAGGATGCATTTCTTAAACTGATGACAACACAGTTAAGTAATCAGGATCCATTTGAACCGATGGATAACGGTGACTTTCTTGCACAGATGGCACAGTTCGGCACAGTAAATGGTGTCAACGAATTATTGACATCATTTCAAAGCATGGCCGCCAGTTTGCAGTCCAGTCAGGCATTAGAGGCTTCTAACTTAATTGGTCGTAATGTGCTCATCCAGCACGATGAAGCTTACCTTGAGCCAGGTGGCAGTATCGATTCGGCAGTTGAACTGAACTCAAGTGCTGAGAATGTCGTCGTCAATATTTATGATGCTAATGACTCACTGGTGAATCGTGTTGATCTGGGTGCACAGTCAAAAGGTTTACTTCAGTTTAACTGGGATGGCACGACGCTGAATGATCAGCGAGCATCTGCCGGTACTTACAGAATTGAAGTAGAAGCCAGCAGACATGGTGAAGCTGAATCAATAACACCTTTAGTATCCGCTCACGTAACCAGTCTTACACTGGGAGGCGTGGGTAAAGAAATGCAGGTTGAACTGGAACATCTGGGTCAGATAGGTTTCAGTCAGGTCGTTAAAATTTTGTAGAGAATAGTCCGAGGAGACAACTATGTCGTTTAGTATTTCATTGAGTGGTCTTAATGCAGCATCTTCGGATCTGTCTGTAACCAGTAATAATATTGCCAATGTCGGCACCACCGGTTTTAAAGGTTCACGTGCTGAGTTTGCAGATATTTTTGCCGCTTCATCTCTGGGTTCAACCAGTAAAGCTATTGGTGATGGTGTGGTGCTTTCAAATGTCTCTCAACAGTTTACTCAGGGTAATCTGGAATTCACAGAGAATACACTTGACCTGGCCATTACCGGTGAAGGTTTTTATGTCATGCGTGAGCAGGGTACTAATGACCTTATCTACACTCGTGCGGGTGCATTCAATGTTAATCAGAATGGTATTATTGCAAATAGTGCCAGTCAGGTATTGCAGGTATTTCCGGTAGATGTTAATGGTATTGTAACCACTACCAGTTTATCCGGTACCATTCCTTTGCAGGTGCCTAATACAGTGGGTACACCACAGGGAACCACTCAGGTCGATATTAATTTAAGTTTTCCATCAGACCTGCCGGCAGCATTGTCGACAGCAGCACTTGATGCAGAGTTTGATGCGGCCTATGGTGGTGGTGATGCGACAGGTCATGCAATTTCAACGGTGGCGCCTAATCCTAATAATTACCATACTTCAACATCGGCAACCGTATTTGATTCGCAGGGTAACTCTCATATCCTGACCATGTATTTTGTTATGAATAATGATTTAAATAATACATGGGAAGCGCGAGCCACTATGGATGGTTACCCTATGCCAAATAGTATAGGGCCTGGTGTGCCAACACCTGATATTGCTGAAGAATATACGGGAACCACTGCGCTACCGGCTTTCCCAATAGACTATACCGCACCGAACACTCTGGCTTTTGATATAGCGGTTGATGGTGGAGCTGTTCAATCAATTACTTTAAATGGTGGACCTTACGCAAACTCGGCGGCACTTGATCCGGTTATTAGCGGACTCATTGCCGGTGCTACAGTTGATACTACGAGTGGTAGTCTTGTTATTACCAGCGACACTCCAGGTGCAGCCAGTGACATAGTGATTAGCAATGTTGTTGCCAGTGGTGCAGCAGTTGATATTGTAACGGGTACAACAACTGTAGCAGGTGCTGCTGCGACCAATCCACTGTTTACCCCGGCATGGGCGGCAGCACTGGACTTTGATGGAGCAGGCGTATTGCAGATCGCCACATCGACTAATGGCGGCAATATTCAGTTTGCACCTTTTGATCCTCAGAACGGTGCGAATCCCATTGGTTCACCCAATGCAACTTTTAACATTGATTTTACTAATCAGGGCAACACCATTACTCAGGAAGCACAGGGTTCATTCTCAGTACAGTCACTGAGTCAGGATGGTTTTGCGACGGGTCGATTAAGTGGTCTTGAAATTGATGATGAAGGTCTGGTACGGGCCAGTTTCACCAATGGTCAGACAACCGCGCTGGGTAAAATTGCTTTAGCTCGTTTTGATAATCCACAGGGTCTGAACCAGATAGGTAATACCTCCTGGGTTGAAACGGTGAGTTCGGGGCAGGCGGTTTCTGGTGAAGCCGGTACGGGTAACTTTGGTTTAATTCAGGCCGGTGCTCTGGAAACATCCAATGTGGATTTAACGGCACAGCTGGTCAAGTTAATTACGGCGCAACGTAATTTCCAGGCGAATTCAAAAGCTATTGAAACAGCCAACACCATTACACAAACGATTATTAATATTCGTTAGAGTTGAAAAGGTAACAGGTAGATAACCCATGGATAAAATGCTTTTCATCGCCATGAATGGTGCCAAGCAGGCGATGCAGTCGCAGGCTAACATCAGTCATAATCTGGCTAATATGAGTACGCTGGGCTTTAAAGAAAACCTGGATGCGTTCAGTAGCTGGCATGTAGAAGGTCCTGGTCATAACACCCGTGTGTATAACAAGCATGAAGCATCTGGCATTAATTTAATGCCGGGCAGTTTTACATCAACCGGTCGTGATCTGGATGTTGCTGTGAGTGGTGAAGGCTGGATGGCAATTCAGGCTGCCGATGGGTCAGAAGCTTATACCCGTGCCGGTGATTTGAGAATCAATGTTAATGGTCAGTTAACTAATGGCGTGGGTCATCCGGTGATTGGTAACTCGGGTCCTATTGTTATTCCACCTGCAGATAAAGTTGAAATTGGTGCTGATGGTTCTATCAGTATTATTCCCTCGGGTCAGACAGCTGACACCATGGCGATTCTTGATCGCATTAAACTGGTTAACCCTGATCAGTCATTAATGCAGAAAGGTGCTGATGGTCAGTTACGTTATATCGATGGACGATTAAACATCGCAGATCCGGATGCCAGCGTTACACTGGCTTCCGGTGTGCTCGAACACAGTAATGTAAACGCGGTTTCAGAACTGGTGAGTCTGATACAGAATGCCAGACAGTTTGAAGCTAATGTCAAAATCATGAGAACGGCGCAGGAATCCGATGAGGTCTCTGCACGTTTGTTACGTAATAGTTAAAGCAGGAGTAATTTATGAATCCCGCACTATGGATTTCTAAAACAGGTCTTGATGCACAGCAAACACGCCTGTCCGTTATTTCAAATAACCTGGCCAATGTAAATACAAACGGTTTTAAACGTGATCATGCCGTGTTCGAAGATTTAATGTATCAGACTCACCGACAGGTCGGTGCCCAGTCATCGGAAGATACCCAGATACCTTCAGGTAAAGCCATTGGAACCGGCGTCCGTGTTGTTGCGACAGAAAAATTACACACTCAGGGTAATATTGTGCAAACCAGTAACCCTCTGGATATTGCCATCGAAGGTCGTGGATTTTTTCAGGTTTTAAAGCCCGATGGGTCACTGTCCTATTCACGTGATGGTTCTTTTCAGCTGGATTCGCAGGGGCAGGTGGTCACCGCTAATGGTTATCAGTTGCAGCCGACGATTACTGTGCCATCCGGTGCTACCGGTTTAACGGTGGGTGAAGATGGTGTGGTGACTGTAATTGCAGCCGGCGCAACTACATCAACACAGGTGGGTAATATTCAGACCGTTGATTTTGTCAATCCCACAGGTCTTCAGGCGATAGGTAAAAATTTATTTAATGAAACAGCTTCCAGTGGTTCACCACAGGTGGGAACCCCTGGTTTAAATGGTTTAGGTGCGTTAAGTAGTGGTTCGTTAGAGAGTTCAAATGTAAATGTGGTTGAAGAACTGGTGAACATGATTGAAACACAACGTGCTTATGAAATGAATTCAAAAGTTATTTCAACAGCCGATGGTATGTTGCAATACGTAACTAATAATCTTTAGTGATTAGAAGTTTGTGAGAGAACTATTTATGTGTAACTTTAGAATGATAAATATTTTCGTGGCATCAGTATGGCTGAGTTCATTAACAGCATGTGCAACCATACCGCAGGAGCTGGCCGATTTTGAACCGATAGTAAGACCTGTTGCGCCGCCCGCACCCGTTTATGAAAATGGTTCATTGTTTCAGGTGCGTAGTATTTCGTTATTTGAAGATCCAAAACCATTTCGTATTGGTGACATCCTGACCATCATGCTGGATGAAAGTACCAGTGCCAGTAAATCAGCCGCCACCAGTACTTCAAAAGATGAAGATATTTCTCTGGGCGTACCCAATATTTTAGGTCGTACACCTACCTATAATGGGAATCCAATTGATTTTTCAATGAACCCATCCCGTGAATTTGATGGTGAAGGTGATAGTACGCAGAGTAATAATTTAAGTGGTGAAATTACGGTAACCGTTGTTGATATTTTGCCGAATGGAAATCTGGTTGTGCAGGGAGAAAAATGGTTTACCTTAAATCAGGGTAAAGAATATATTCGTATAGCCGGCGTGATAAGGCCTCAGGATGTGCAATCAGATAATACAGTGGCTTCCGCAAAACTGGCTGATGCACAGATTGCATACAGTGGTGAAGGCTTTATCGCTGATAGTAATAACCAGGGCTGGTTGGCACAGTTCCTCAATAGCAAGTGGTGGCCATTCTAGTCTGTATACGGAATCTCTGTTTTTTTGGGGAAACAGAGTTACAGTCTCTCTCACAATCACTACTTGTTTCTTGCCCGCTTTGCGGGCTTTTTTTTGGCCAGGGATGGCCTTATGCCGTGAAGCACAGGATGTGCGGGAACGGCGTATTTCAGGTTAACAAAAAGTTTAATTACGAAGTAAGCGCAGGAGCGACGTGCTTAGGAGTAAAGAAATATTAAATAAAAATACCCGAGAGCGGCGTGCACAAGATCACCAGGTAAGTTATGCAAAGGCATGGATGCGTATTTTTATTTTTGAGGGTCGAAGTCAAATCTGACTCCGACCCTAAAACTGGCCTCTGATTTGCATTGATATAGGAAATAGCAGAGAGAATGACTATGTTTTGGCGAATACTCATTACAGTAATAACACTTAATATTCTATTACTTGCGCCTGTACAGGCGCAGCGTATCAAGGATATTGCCTCGGTTGCCGGTGTGCGTAGCAATCAGTTAGTCGGCTATGGCCTGGTCGTGGGGCTTGATGGTACCGGTGACCAGACCAGTCAAACACCTTTTACCGTACAGAGTTTCAAGAACATGTTAATGCAATACGGCATTAACTTGCCGGCTAACATGACCCTGCAGCTGAAAAATGTTGCCGCTGTGTCTATACATGCCGAATTACCACCGTTTAGTAAACCCGGTCAGCAAATTGATATTACCGTTTCATCACTGGGTAACGCCAAGAGTTTACGAGGTGGCAGCCTGTTGATGACACCATTAAAAGGTGCTGATGGAAATATTTATGCCGTCGCACAGGGTAATTTAATTGTCGGCGGTTTTGGTGTTGCCGGTAGTGATGGTTCCAAGGTGACGGTTAATGTGCCCAGCGTAGGACGAATTCCCAATGGTGCGAGTGTTGAACGTACTGTACCTAATGTTTTTGATCAGATGAAAAAAATTGTACTCAACCTGCATCGCAGTGATTTCACCACAGCTAAACGTATGGTTGAAGTGATTAATCGCGCGCTTGGCCCTGACAGTGCCGAGGCGATTGATGCGGTTTCAGTTCAGGTGTTAACACCACCGACGACAACACAGAAAGTTGAATTTATTTCTTTTCTGGAAAATCTTGAAGTCTCACCTGATGATGCACCGGCCAGAATTATTATTAACTCCAGAACCGGTACCGTTGTTATCAGTTCAACGGTACGGGTTAAACCGGCAGCGGTCAGTCACGGTAGTCTGACCGTCACTATTAGCGAAGATCTGCTGGTCAGTCAGCCTAATCCATTAGCCCGTGGCCAAACCGCCGTTGTACCCGATACACAAATTGATATTGAACAACCGGAAAGTCGCATGTTCATGTTTACACCAGGCGTTTCATTAAATGAAATTGTCCAGGCCGTTAATCAGGTGGGAGCAGCACCAGGTGATCTGGTCGCCATACTGGAAGCCTTGAAACAGGCGGGTTCATTAACCGCAGAGTTAATTGTTATCTAGTTATGATTTCAGAAACATCAAACTATACAGACTTTCAGGGTTTTACTGCCTTACGTGGTGAAGCAAAAGGACAATCGCCTGAAGTGATTAAAAAAGTTGCTAAACAGTTCGAATCACTGTTTGTGCAAATGATGTTGAAAAGCATGCGTGACACCATGCCGGAAGAAGGCCTGTTAAACAGTAAGCAGCAACGTATGTATCAGGATATGTACGACAAGCAGATCAGTTTAAATATTTCATCGGGTCGAGGCGTGGGTCTTGCTGATGTCATTGAACGACAACTGGGTGGTGATCCCAGCGAACAGTTAACACAAAAACAGATGGCCGATTATTTAAGTCATCCGGCAGTGACTCGAAAAATTGCAGCACAGGTATCGTCGATTGATCATCCCTATGCTGAAAAAACAGATTTACTAAATAACAATAATGTTGTCTGGGATGAACCGGAAAGTTTTATTCAGGATATCTGGCCACATGCGGTAAAAGCAGCAGATGAACTGGGTGTTGACCCTGAAGTGTTAATGGCGCAATCGGCGCTGGAAACCGGCTGGGGTAAACATGTTCGCCAGACGAATGGTGAAAACAGTTTTAGCCTGTTTGGAATCAAGGCCGATCAACGCTGGCAGGGTAAATCGGTCAGCGTATCGACGCTGGAATTTAAAGACGGTGCCATGCAACGTGAAAGGGCACAGTTCAGGGCTTATGAATCAGCTGCCGAAGCGTTTAATGATTATGTGGATTTTATTCAGTCGAATCCACGCTATCAGTCAGCGCTGGAAAACGGTTACAACCCGGCCGCTTATGCCCGTGAACTGCAGCAGGCCGGTTATGCCACAGATCCGGATTATGCTCGCAAAATAGATCGAGTAAGAAACAGTGATTTACTGAAAAGCCAGATTACTGAATTAAAGAATACGTAACAGATGCCGATAACACACGATGAAGCTGGAAAAACCCTGATTGTTTGTGGTGCTTCGGTTTTGAGGGAAGACGATGCCTGATATTTTAACTACATCATTGACCGGGCTAACGGCCTATCAGTCTGCGCTGGCGACCACTTCGCATAATATCGCCAATGTTGGCACTGAAGGTTATTCTCGCCAGGATGTCGAACTGTCTACACGTACCCCCCTTCGTGTGGGTGATGAGTTTATCGGTCAGGGCGTGCTGGTTGATGATGTGCGTCGTATTGTTAATGACTATGTCAGCGCGAATATTCGTGAATTTACCTCAACCACATCGCGTATGGAAATTTTCGAAGAGCTTGCATCACGAGTCGAATCACTGGTTTCCAATGAACAGGGTGGTTTGATGCCGGCAATGGATCG
>JAPHQX010000043.1 GCA_026196035.1 Gammaproteobacteria bacterium | reverse complement strand
TCAATACCTGATAATGAACAATTAACACAGGCGGCCAGTTAACTTTAAATACTTATATTTTTATTTCAGACTTTTCTGCTAACAGATTCAATAAATCTTGCGCATTCAATGGCTCTGAAATCAAATATCCCTGCGCATAATCACATCCATGCCACTTGAGAAACTCAAACTGTATATCGCTTTCAACACCTTCCGCGATGACTTCCAGCCCCATACTCTTGGCCATTGCAATTACAGCACCCGCAATAGCACCTTCACCTTCCTTGCCAGTAATGCCACGAACAAAAGACTGATCAATCTTTAAAACATCTAATGGAAATTCACTCAGGTAACTCAATGATGAATAACCCGTACCAAAATCATCCATAGACATATTTACACCTAGCTCTTTTAACTGATGCATCTTATTAATACTACTGACAGCATCCAGCATAGCAATACGTTCAGTTATCTCAAGATCAAGATAATTTGCTGGCAACTTACTACTCTGCAGAATACCCGTTACACTATCAACAAGATCGTCCTGCATAAATTGTTTGGCTGATAAATTTACACCGACACGCAATAAATACCCCTGCTGATGCCATTGACTGGTTTGCATCACGGCCTGATTAAGTACCCATTGCCCGAGCTCACGTATCAAACCAGTTTCTTCTGCCAGAGGAATAAAACGAATTGGAGAAACCATACCCTGCTCAGGATGGTTCCAGCGCACCAGAGCTTCAACCGATATAATTTTTCGATTATTCACATCTACCTGTGGTTGATAAAACATCTCCAGTTCATTGTTTATTAATGCTGATCGCAAATCTCTTTCCATTGACAGACGGTCATGAGCACGTTTATCCATATCTGATGAGTAAAAACACTCCTGATTACCACCCTGAGACTTTGCTTTACGCATTGCCTGATTTGCACACTGAATTAAATTATCTGCTTTAATTGCATCATCTGGTGAAATCGCCGCACCAATACTCAACGACAAATGTACATGCTCGCCATTAAGATCAAATGTTTTATTGGCAATAAATGATCGAATCGACTGAATAACCTGATTCACTTCATCCTGTGATTTAATACCTTCAAGTAAAATCGCAAACTCATCAGCTGACACCCTCGAAACTGTATCACTCTCCTGAACCAGATGCGTTAATAAACCCGCCAGCTGAACCAGCAACATATCACCGGTATCATGACCCAGGCCTTCATTAATTAATTTAAATCGATCTACATCCAGTTTAACAACGGCATTACTATTATTAAGATGTTCAGAAACTTTTAGCGCATGACTTAAACGTTCTTTGAACAGAGCCTGATTGGGTAAATTTGTCAGACCATCGTGATAGGCCTGATGCAGGATCATTTCCTCTGCACGTTTTAGTGGCGTAATATCCTGAATGGTCCCCAGTAAGAACTGAGCCTGATTATTATTGTCCTTGAAAACATCGCATTGCTGAAATACATGTCTTTCCTTGCCATCATTACCTCTTATCCTGTATTCCACAGAAAAACCAGAAGCTGAGTTGATCGCCTGATTAAAAGCATATTTAACTTTATCTTTATCTTCTTCGTTAACCAGATCAAAAAAATCATCCGCTTCCATATACGGAAGACCATCAAGAGCTAACATTTGTCGAACATTAATGGGCATATGGATTTTGTCATTACTAAAATCCAGATCCCAGTAACCCAGTTTCGCAACTTTCAAAGCATGCTGAATTTTGTACTGACTTTCCCTTAAAGCGACATCCATATGTTTTGCATGCAAAACATAACGAATACGTTGATTAAATAACTCCCAGTTAATGGGTTTTGTCAGAAAGTCAGTAGCACCATGTGAGAAAGCTTCATCAATCGATGCAATATCATCACCTCCCGTTAGTATAATAATCGGTGTAATATTTTGCGGATCGTATTCACGCATTAATGAACAGGCATCGAAACCGTTCATTAATGGCATTAACACATCAAGTAGAACCAGGTCAGGGCGACACTCTTTAAATAATTCGGCACCGGCAATACCATTACTTGCTTCTATGACGTCATAGCCTTCCGTCTTCAGCGCATTACTTAGCATAAGGCGCATCATAGAATCATCATCCACTACCAATATCAGTGGTGAGTTTCTTTCGGTAACGGAAAATTCAAGCTGAACAGTATCTTTCATTTATATTCTGTAATACAAGAGCAGAGAAACAGGCAACTGACTACATGCCTCTGGACAGGTCCTTTTTAAGGTCTTCAATATCTTCCAGACCTACCGCAACACGTATCAACCCATCAGCGATACCGGCATCTGCCCGCTGCTCAGGCGTTAGCCGCCCATGAGTTGTAGTTGCTGGATGAGTAATCGTCGTTTTTGTGTCTCCCAGATTCGCAGTAATAGAAACAATGCGTGTCGCATCAATCAATTTCCAGCCGGCATCCTTACCACCTTTTAATTCGAAAGAAACAATACCACCAAAACCTGTCTGTTGCTGCTTCGCTAATTCATGCTGTGGGTGACTTTTCAGTCCGGGATAATAAACCCTGGCAACCTGATCCTGTTGTTCCAGCCATTGCGCCAGTGCAAATGCATTCTCACAATGTGCCTTCATACGAATCTGCAATGTTTCAAGACCTTTCAGAAAAACCCATGCATTAAAAGTACTCAAAGTCGGACCCGCTGTTCTTAAGAAGCCAAAGACATCTGTACCCACGATGGCTTCTGTACCACATACGGCACCCCCCATACATCGTCCCTGACCATCCAGGTATTTGGTTGCAGAATGAATAATAATATCAGCACCCAGTTTTACGGGTTGTTGCAATGCTGGTGTGCAGAAACAGTTATCAACAGCTAAAAGACAATCATTATCATGAGCCAGATCTGCCAACGCTTTAATATCAGCGATTTCAGTTAAAGGATTTGAGGGTGTTTCCAGAAAAAACAATTTTGTTTCAGGACGAATTGCCTGCTTCCAGTCATTTATATCTGATAAATTAACAAATGTTGTCTGTATACCCAGCTTAGCCAGAAAGTTGGTAAATAAAACAGTTGTGGTACCAAAAATACTTCTTGATGCAACGATATGATCACCTGTTTTTAACAACCCAATACAGGTTGCCAGAATAGCTGACATGCCTGATGCCGTTGCTACACAACATTCCGTTTCTTCAAGTGCTGCCAGCCTTTGCTCAAAAGCTCTAACGGTAGGATTGGTAAAACGAGAATAAATATTACCCGGCTGCTCTCCAGAAAATCGGGCAGCGGCTTCTGCAGCTGATGCAAATACATAACTGGATGTGGGAAAAATTGCTTCACCATGCTCACCTTCCTGGGTACGTTTATATCCTGCACGTACAGCTTTGGTTGCAAAACCCAGCACTTCATTTAGCATCGTCTCATCAAAATCTGTCATCGTAAGCCTCTAATCAACAATTTTCACTGCACAACCGATATCTACTCGATCATATAAATCAATCACATCTCGATTACGCATGCGAATACAACCATGAGAAGCCGGACTACCGATTGACTCCTCATCCACTGTGCCATGAATATAAATGTAACGCTCATAACTGTCCACATCACCCTCTTTATTGACTCCGGGTTCCAGGCCTTCAAGCCAGAGAATACGACTGGTTATAATATCTTCTGACAAGCCAACATTATTCGCTATTAAATCATCTAGCTGCCCCTGAGGCTTGCGACCTATAAAGACCTCATATTCAGGCATTCCATCACCAATCTTTTCTTTTATACAGTGTAATCCCAGCGGTGTTTGATAACTATCTTTCTGATTACCTGCCCCATACAGCGAAGTAGAAATAGAATAGTCAATTAGCACATTATCTTTCTCATCTAGCAGATATAAACGCTGCTCTGAAATTCGAATTAGGATAATATCTACTCTGGATATCATATTGGTTTCCATTTAATCTAGACTACATGATATGCCCAATGACAGGCAGATAACAGGACTTGTATCTATCGACATGTTTTATTTTCGACCAGGTCACACATCACAATTAATCGTTCTTGGTATCGCAATACTATTCCAGCCACATGTATATGCAACTGATAACGAAGTCAGTACAACATGTACACGTATTGCCAGCAAACTCGCCAGCATCAATCTTATCGAATGTCTGGACAGAAATCTTCTTTCTTCAGCGTCCTACTCGGAAAATAATACGCCCTTACTCATCAAGGAGTATCCCCCTCTAGAAAATCGAAAACCTCAGGCACGCATTCTATTACTGGGTGGCATACATGGTGATGAATATTCCTCTGTCAGTATTACGTTTAAATGGATGAACATTCTGGATAAATACCATAGCGGGCTGTTTCACTGGAAAGTTGCACCACTGGTTAATCCGGATGGATTATTACGTAGAAAATCACATCGCATGAATGCTAATGGAGTTGATCTAAACCGGAATTTCTTAAATGGCGTTAATGATAATGCGGGTCTGGAGTACTGGAAAAAACGCACCCATAGTGATCCACGTCGTTACCCTGGTAAAAAACCGATGAGTGAAGCGGAAACTCGCTGGATGCATCAACTCATCAGTGAATTCAAACCTGATGCAATCGTCTCCGTACATGCACCCTATGGCATAGTTGATTTTGATGGCCCACCAAAGCCACCCACACATCTGGGTCCATTACATCTGCATTTACTAGGCACCTACCCGGGATCACTTGGTAATTTTGCCGGAGAACAGTTGGGTATACCGGTTGTTACAGTTGAATTACCTTACGCAGGCATTATGCCCAGTGAAAAAGAAATCAGCCGAATCTGGGTTGATCTCATTCGCTGGTTAAAAGGAAACGTACCCAAAGATAAAACAAAGGGAAACAGACTATTTATTACAGGGAGTTCTTCGCTAGATGACTAACTGTTGGTGCTGCAATCTCACCTTCAAAAATGATTCGCCACTGACCATCTGATTCTTTGCGCCAGTATTGTCGTTTCCATGCCTGGCTAACAAAATTATCACTTTTATAATCCTGATGAAAAGTAGCCACCATAACATCTTCATTTGGATGCATAAGAATACTCACATCTGAAGCTTCAACCTGTATGGATTTTTTATATTTGGCTATACGTTGTTTGTGAGAGGCCCAATAGGCATAATCTTTCTTGCCGGTTAAAAAGTCTTTTGAATAATGGCTTAGATAATTAACTGTATTTCGACTCTCCCAGTCTCTAATCCACTGGTCAAACATCGCACTCACTTCTGTTTTTTTCTGTTTCCACTCATCAGCCGGCAGCCACTGAATACCATTACCAATTAATATAGGTGTTTGTCCTAAAGCAATATAACGACCCACTTCAAGCAGGTCATCATTAGGCAGAACAACACAACCTTCAGAAGCTAATGGCGGTCGATTATAAGTGCCGCTACGAGTTCCATGCAGCCAGATACCATTACCTGTACGACCCAGAAATTCATCCCAGACATTAGGATAATTGATTGGGTACGCACCGGCACCGTATTTATCTGCCAGTCGATCAGGTGGAATATAAGACTGTACAAAATAAACACCCAGAGGCGTTCTCAAATCACCACGTTTTTCTTTTTCAGGCCCACCTCGTCCCATAGAAACAAAATAATCAGCTACCAACCGGGGCTGGTCCGGGAGATTTTCAAATACAAATAAACGAGACTGATCCAGATCGACAACAAATGCATGTAAATAACTATCATCCAGCCGGCCTAATGCTGCTGGCACCTGATTGGCATATTGTTCCTTATGTTGAGCCTGCAGGCGCAATTTAATTTCAGACAATAAATTCTGACGTTGCTCATTATTAACCAGACCGGCACCAGGAACATTAAGCGGCTGAGTTTTAGATTTCAATAAATCTGCATACAGCATATTGGCCAGTTTGAATTCAGGTCTTTCCTCAACAAGTTTTTTTAAAATGTTTTCTGCCTCGGATAACTGAGAATCCTGAATGGCTTCAATTGCAGATAGAAGACGCTGCTCCGGATGCACCTCGGCCATTAACTGACCAGTGAATAGCAGTATAAAAATAGAAACAATAAATACTTTAAATCTGGATATCAAATCAAACATTAATCTAGCTTCTGTATTTCACGTTCTGACAAAATCAACCAGTTACCCCTATCAAACTCAAGTACCAGTTGCTTTATCACCCTGTCCTTATATTTCAATGACGAGTAACTCTGTACAAATTCAGCTACAGCACGCTGCCTGTTATCACTCAAATAGATGTCAATATCATCAAGCACAACCTGTACATCTAGCGTATTTCTTAAGCGTATGCGTCTTATGTTACGCCATTGAGTATAGTCTTTTCTAAGGTCAGTTGGCCTGAATTTGGTCGAATATGAGGAAAAATAATGCTTTTCATCGGATTCTGACCAGGCTCTGGACCAGGCTAAAAGATGTTGACGAATATGATTTACCAGATCATCTTGTTGCGGCTGCTTTATAACTACCTCTTCAGGTTTAACAGTGACAGGCTTGTTTTTAATCTCAGGCCTGTTCATGGTTAATTCTGTCAATAAATCCATTTCAGGCAAACTGGCCTTTTTACCGTTACCCAGTACCTTGTCATATGCCTGTGCTGCAAGATATTCGTAAATACTATTGCGGTTTTTCTGTGCCACTCTAAAACTGGGCTGACTATTAATAGCATCATCTATGACCTTCTGCGCTTTCTCCAGCTGTCCCTGCTTTAATAATGCAACAGCAAGATTATTCTTTGGTTCTGGCCAGTCCACATGTTTAAGGGAAAGATCCTGAAAAATTATTTGTGCTTTATTCCACTGATTTAAGCTGGCATATGCAAGGCCCTGATGAAACAGAGCAACATCATCTGGTCCAGCTTTTAAATGTGCCTGAGTTTGCCGAAGCACCTCTTCCGGTGTTCCACCCCATGAAGACTGTTTGGCTTTAACATTAAATGAAAAAAATAATAACGTAAAAAAAACCAGTTTAAACAGTGTAGGCATATTAATAATATTCTCCCCTATCTACTGACTACTATATAAATCAATACCGGATAGTCTATCTGCTTCTTTATTCTGTTTTGAACCATCCGAACGCATTTTTTCAATATGCTGTAGATAAGTGGCATCAACATCATTAGTAATATATTTACCATCGAAGCATGAGCAGTCAAAACCTTTAATCGAACGATTACCTCGATGCACAGCTTCAATCAGATCTTCAAGATCCTGATATATCAACCAGTCTGCACCTATCTCTTTAGCGATTTCTTCTTCAGTTTTATTATCTGCAATAAACTCTTTGGATGATGGCATGTCGATACCATAAACATTTGCATGACGTACAGCTGGCGCAGCAGAAGCCATATAAACTTTATTTGCACCCGCTTCACGAGCCATCTGTATGATCTGTTTTGATGTCGTACCCCTGACGATTGAGTCATCCACCAGCAAAACATTTTTACCTTTAAATTCCAGTTCAATAGCATTCAGTTTTTGCCGAACTGATTTTTTACGCTGTTTCTGACCAGGCATAATAAAGGTTCGGCCAATGTAACGATTCTTGATAAAACCTTCACGATATTTCACACCCAGGTTATAAGCCACTTCCAGAGCTGAGGTACGACTGGTATCCGGAATCGGTATTACCACATCGATATCATGATCAGGATTGAGTTTTAATAGCTTATTAGCCAATGTCTGCCCCATACGCAAACGCGCCTTGTATACAGACACATCATCAATAATTGAATCCGGTCGGGCGAAATAAACATATTCAAAAATACAGGGATAGAGCTGCGGTTTCTCTGCACACTGCTGGGTATGTAACTGACCATTTTTATCAATAAAAATAGCTTCACCCGGCATTAAATCACGAACAAGATCAAAACCCAGTGCATGCAGCGCTACACTTTCCGAGGCCACCATGTATTCAGTGCCTTTATCTGTTTCACGTTTACCGTAAACAATCGGCCGAATTCCAAAAGCATCACGAAATGCCAGAATACCTTTACCCACAATAGTCGCCACTACTGCGTAACCACCACGGCAACGTTTATGTACACCTGAAACAGCCTGAAAAATATCTTCTGCCTGGACACTTAATTTATTAGCCTGCTGCAATTCATGGGCAAAAATATTAAGCAGAATTTCAGAATCTGATTCAGTATTAATATGTCGCAGATCATCTTCAAACAGTTTGGCCTTGAGCTCCTCTGCATTGGTTAAATTACCATTATGTGCAAGTGCTATACCATAAGGAGAATTCACATAAAATGGCTGGGCTTCTGCTGAGGATGAACAACCTGCTGTTGGATAACGTACATGACCTATACCCATGTTGCCGCGTAACTGCATCATATGTTCAGTCTGAAATACGTCACTAACCAGTCCATTATTTTTACGCAGATAAAATTTCTTATCTTCACAGGTTACGATACCCGCTGCATCCTGACCACGATGTTGCAGCAATGTCAGGCTATCATAGAGCAACTGATTAACAGGACCGTAACCAAAAATACCAACTATGCCACACATAAAAACCTCAGAATATCAGATGAACTCAAACAACTAATAAGAAAAATACTTTGCTACATCACTGGGCAAATAGCCCTGCAACCAGATAACCAGTACCTCAAAACGCTCAATGAGGATTGATGACTGCCACCATTCATACTGGGGAGCCGGTGTCAGTCCCGCAACAAAAACAATGGCTACAATAATAATCAGCCCCAGGGAACCGCCAATAATCAGACCCAGAACTCTATCTAATGCAGTCAAACCCGTTTTGGTAATAATTTGCCTGACCAGAAAACTCACCAGAGCACCCAACATTATAGTCAGTGTAAACAGAATACCCATGGCTACCGCCAGTCTCATGGCTGGAGAATCAATGCTTTGCAGGAAGGTTGCCGCCAGATTAGGGGCAAAACTAAATGAAATGGTACTGGCCGCAATCCAGGTGCCCAGTGCTATCGCTATTTTGACAAACCCCCAAATCAGCCCCAGAACGACAAGCACACTTATTATCAGGATAATACCAAAATCAACCAGCGTCATTAATGGATCCCATTACAGAAAGGCGGAATAATAGCAGAAATATAAGCTTCAGGTCTAAGAATGATCAAGGGTGTTTAACCAGTATTCCCTTTATCTTTTTTTCTTTCAAAATCTTCTGCTGAAGCTTTTCAAGACGTGAACGATCCAGCTCGGGCCCGATACGGACTCTAAAACTATCTTTCTGCTCCACCACATAAGCCGGATAACCATCGCCCCTGAATTTGTCTCGCATGGCTAGGGCATTTGCCTGACTGGAAAAGCTACCCACCTGTAGCGCCCAGGCATTAATCGATGAATTAACAATTTTTGTGGTGGCTGTTTTTTCAGGTTTTTTAATGACTGGCTTTTTCTGACCCATTAATTCTTCAACGGGTCTGAAAACAGGCTCAGCTGGCAATTCCACTGTTTTCACATATCGGGACTTGTGGCCTGCACCATCCAGCCATTCTGGCACCAGAATCACCAGTAAAGCCGCAAGAATAACGGCACCGACCAGTCGTTGTTTTACAGTTCTATCCAAGAATCAGGCCTTATTAAAATAATTAATAGCTTCAGTCACTGTATAGAAAGAACCCAGTACAAGGATTCGATCTTCCTCAGCAGATTCATCTAATGCAGATTTACAGGCTGCTGAAACAGTTTGCTGATTGCAGAGTTTAACATCTGGCAAAATTTGCTTCACGATTTTTGCGATTGAACCCACATCCAGACCTCTCGCCCCCGATAACCCGGCAAGATACCAGTCATCAACGACAGGAGAAAGTATTTGCACTACTTCATCAACGGCCTTATCTGCCAGCATGGATAAAACCACTCTTGTTCTACCCTCGACGGGATCATCTGCTAACTGCTCAACAAGTGCTCGTGCAGCCTGGGGATTATGTGCCACATCAACAATAACCTGCGGACTGGAGTGAACTCGCTGATATCGACCCATAAGTCGGGCAGACTGCAAGCCTTCTGATATAACCCTTTCATCAATCACACAATTGAATGATATTTTCTCTAATGCCATGATAACAGCCGCTGCATTCTGTAGCTGATAAGCGCCAGATAAAGAAGGCATGGCCAGATCTGAATAACGACTTTCAGGCCCACTCCATTGCCAGCGATCCGCTCCCACACCCTGATATAGATAATCCCGACCGGCAACAAACAGTTGCGCCTGAATTTGACTGGCGTAATTCCTGACTGAATCCGGTATTTGCAATGCACCAAAAATAGCCGGTCTATGAGCACGAAAAATACCGGCTTTCTCATAACCAATTTTTTCACGATCATCACCCAGCCAGTCAATATGATCAATATCGACTGTAGTGACAATAGACGCATCAGCATTAATAACATTAACCGCATCCAGTCGACCACCGAGGCCAACTTCCAGCACCACCGCATCCAGACCCACCTGAGAAAATAATAACAATGCGGCGAGGGTACCAAATTCAAAATAGGTTAAGGCTATATTCTCTCGTGCCTGATCAACCTGTTCGAATGCCCGACACAATGAAAGATCATCAACTAACTGACCATTGATTCGAATACGTTCGTTATATTTCAATAAATGAGGAGAGGTGTAGCAACCCACTTTACAGCCAGCGGCTAATAAAATGGATTCAAGAAATGCAACCGTTGAGCCTTTGCCATTAGTACCCGCAACCGTGATAACAGGAGATGAAAAGTCAGCAGATAATTTCAGATTTTCAAGCACCTTTGAAACCCGATCAAGACCGAGATCTATTTCCTTGGGGTTCAGGCTTTCCTGCCAGTCAAGCCATTGCTGGAGAGTTTTAAAACGCAAAAGTTTTCCGGATTAATTTTTAACGCGAAACCGCGAAGACACAAAGTTTCTTTTTAAACTACTGAACACTAAAGTCCTTAATTTGTTAACTCACAGTAAAAGCAGTAATAATTTTTTATTGATGTTGCTTCACGTCTTGCAGATAAAGTTTTAAGCTGCAGGTTTGTTCTGCATCATGGATAACAAACTGGCGATGCGATCTCGCATGTCACGACGATCAACAATCATATCGATAGCACCATGTTCCTGCAAAAATTCACTGCGCTGGAAACCTTCAGGTAAAGTTTCCCTTACTGTTTGCTCAATAACACGAGGACCTGCAAAACCAATCAGTGCTTTGGGCTCGCCTATATTAATATCACCCAGCATTGCCAGACTGGCCGATACGCCACCCATAGTCGGATCTGTCATCACAGAGATAAATGGAATACCTCGTTTTGACATTTGCTTCAATACGGCACTGGTCTTTGCCATTTGCATAAGTGAAAACAGGGCTTCCTGCATACGCGCACCACCCGATGCCGAGAAACAGACCAGTGGAATATTATTTTCCAGTGATACATTGGCCGCACGAACAAATTTTTCACCGACAACCGAACCCATTGAACCACCCATGTATTTAAACTCAAAGGCACAGGCCACCAGAGGGACAGATTTAACCTGACCTTTCATGGCAATCAACACATCATTTTCTTCTGTTGTTTTTTGTGCCTGGGCAATACGGTCTTTATATTTTTTACTGTCCTTAAATTTCAGCATATCAATTGGCTGTAAATCAGCTGCGATTTCTTCCCTTGGCGATTCATCCAGGAATATTTCCAGACGTCGACGTCCACCCATACGCATATGGTGATTACATTTTGGGCAAACATCCTGATTACGTTCCAGCTCTGCACGATATAGAACAGCATTACATGAATTACATTTGGTCCATAGACCTTCTGGAACAGAACCTTTTTTATTGGTGCCCTCCGTACGAATACGTGAAGGCATTAATTTTTCAAACCAGCTCATAGTTGATACCTTAATAAATTCTTGTTGCTGCTACCCGATTACAGAAGGCACCTGAAAATTTCAATAATACAAGCGACTCTATTTACCGATAACTAATAATCTTATACTTTATCCATTGCCTCACGCATGGATGATAATAAATCACAAATCCCCTGACTAATTTTTACCGGGTCATCAGGATTTGCTTCAACATATTTAACCACCGCACTACCGACAACGACCGCATCGGCTACTGCCGCCACCTGGGCTGCAGATGCTGCATCTCGAATACCAAAACCAACACCCACAGGAATGTCAGTATGAGTGCGAATCTGATTCACTTTTTCAACAACACTCTGCACATCTAAATTGGCAGCACCAGTAACACCTTTTAAGGATACATAATAAACAAAACCACTGGCCATTGCACATATGGTCGCCATGCGTTCATTGGTACTGGTCGGTGCCAGCAGAAAAATAGGATCTATATCTTTAGCTTTTAATGCGGCGACAAGATCTTCACCTTCTTCAGGTGGCAAATCAACCAGAATAACACCATCGGCACCGGCAGTGGCCGCTGAGTCGGCAAAGGCTTCATAACCCATCACTTCAACTGGATTTAAATACCCCATCAATACAACAGGCGTCTGATCATCCTGCTGACGAAATTCTTTCACCATACCGAGTACATCGGTCAGACTCACATTATGCTCCAGTGCTCGCTCGCAGGCGGCCTGTATCACCGGGCCTTCAGCCATGGGATCAGAAAATGGAACACCCAGCTCAAGAACATCAGCACCCGCCTTAACCATGTCATGCAACAGATTCACAGTCACGGAAGGATTCGGATCCCCCGCAGTTACAAAGGGTATAAGCGCTTTACGATGACTGGCTTTTAGACTGGCAAATTTTTCTTTTAATCGACTCATACTTCACTCACAAACGAATGCCTTCGATATCAGCAATGGTGTTGATATCTTTATCACCACGCCCTGACAAATTAACAATAATGATCTGATCCTTATCCATGGTTCTGGCTAACTTGTCAGCATAGGCCAGTGCATGACTGGACTCCAGTGCCGGGATAATGCCTTCTGTACGGGTCAGATGATGAAAGGCAGCCAGTGCTTCCTTGTCCGTAATCGCCACATAATTAGCACGTCCACAGTCTTTCAACCAGGCATGCTCCGGTCCGACGCCAGGGTAATCCAGACCGGCCGAGATGCAATGGGTTTCGATAATCTGACCATTTTTATCTTCCATCAGATAAGTACGATTACCATGCAATACACCGGGACTACCGGCACACAGAGGCGCTGCATGATTGGGTGTATCAATACCATCACCACCCCCTTCAACACCGTACATGGCAACCTGTTCGTCACCGAGGAAAGGATAAAATAGACCTATCGCATTGGAGCCACCACCGACACAGGCGACCAGCGCATCGGGCAGACGTCCGGCCTGATCCTGAATCTGACGTCTTGCTTCACGACCAATCACTGTCTGAAAATCACGAACCATCGCAGGATAGGGATGAGGACCTGCCACCGTACC
>JAPHQX010000028.1 GCA_026196035.1 Gammaproteobacteria bacterium | reverse complement strand
TTACGAAAATATAAAACAACAGCTGATAAAGTACCGACGTGTACGGCGACATCAAAAGCCAGCCCCTGATCCTGCCAGCCGGTTAATACGGGCACCAGGATCAAATGAGCAGAACTGGAAACCGGTAGAAACTCGGTTAATCCCTGCACTATTGCTAAAATTATTATCTGAATAAAATCCATAAAAAGTCCTGTTTTATTTTTTATACGTCACAATATTAGAGTCATAACAATGCTCTGTCATTCTATTATGATAATTTCAATACATTATTTCTTAAGCCAAACCCGGGGATATCCATATGTAAATGCTTTGTTAAACCCAGCACTTTAAATCGCTCACCCATCTCCGATGGTAAGGTCAATGTTTTCATTTGCTGTACCAGCTGTATTTGCTGTTTTATATCAGTTGACATCAATTCTTCAACCAGCTGTGGCAAACCACAATCGATAAGAAAGTTTGCCTGCGAAGTAAAGCCTTCCACTTCAAAACCCGCATCGACCGCAGCTTCTGCAACTAATGTAAAATCAACAAATGAAGTTATATCCTGCAAGCCCGGATACCAGAGCGTATTATCATGAGCACGATGCTGGTAATAACACATCAATGTACCCATGATACGATCCGGTAAATAATACTCGGACTGAGGATAACCATAATCAATTAAATACACTGCCCCCTGATCCAGAGTATCGGCTATGGATTGCAGCCAGGGCTGTGCATTAAAATTAATTTCGGAACTGTAAGCCTGACAAAATTCTCTGCCGATATTTTTTTCAATGGCCTCTACCCTGGCTTTTAATTGAGCATCTGATTCAACCGATTTAAGCACCAGCTTATCATCCTGCAGAGCAACCCCCAGGCATTGCACAGCTTCCTGATTTCGTACAAAACGTTGCACCGGCATGGCATCCAGTACTTCATTTGCCAGCACCACTGCTTTTATCTTTTGCTCGGGCAAGGCGTCTAACCATTGCACACGCTCAATCAAATCAGGCACACGTGCCATAATTATCTGCTTCTGCCTTTCTCTCAGTTCAGCACTCAACTCAACAATCAAATAACGATCGGGTAAAACATTTTTCCTCTGCAATGCAGCAAGACACTCAGCGGCCATAGCACCGGAACCGGCACCGAATTCCATTACATCACCACCCTGCATCGCAATTAATATATCTGCCACAGGATTAGCCAATGTCTGAGAAAACAAGGGCGATATCTCAGGCGCGGTAATGAAATCACCCTGCTCACCAAACTTCTGCTGGCCTGCCGAGTAATAGCCCAGCCCCGGTGCATACAGGGCCAGCTCCATAAAACGAGCAAAATCAATCCAGCCACCCGACTGTTCAATTTCGCCTTTAATGAGCTCCACCAGTCGGTCACTGTGTTGCTGTTCTTCCCGGGAAGGTTCTGGTAATTCCAGCTTCTGCATTAATGTTACAATTCCTGCTAGTCGATCTAAAAAGAACGGGCATTCTATCATGCAAAACCAGACCGCTTTAATTACCGGTGCCGCCAAACGAATTGGGGCTGAAATATCCCGCACACTACACGCAGAAGGCATGAACATCATCATTCATTACCGATCCTCAAAAGATGAAGCAGAGGCCCTGTGTAATGAACTGAATGCCCTGCGTGCAGATTCTGCCATTATTCTTCAGGCTGATTTACTGAATGTCGACGAACTTGATCCACTAACTAAAATGGCAGCTGACTACTGGGGCCACCTGAATGTACTGGTCAATAATGCATCAAGCTTTTATCCGACGCCGATGGGCAAGATCACTGAAGCTCACTGGGATGACCTGATGGGCAGCAATCTGAAGGCACCCCTGTTTCTTTCACAGGCAGCGACTCCCTATTTAAAAGCCAGTCAGGGCAATATTATCAACATTGTAGATATCCATGGCTTCCGACCGATGAAAGAACACCCTGTGTACTGTGCGGCCAAGGCAGGGCTGGCCATGCTAACGCAATCACTGGCAAGGGAACTGGGGCCCGAGATACGGGTCAATGGTGTCGCACCCGGGGCGATACTCTGGCCAGAAAATGATATCGACGAACAGACTCAACAGTTAATTCTCGATCGAACAGCTCTCAAACGCCAGGGCGAACCGAAAGATATAGCGGCTACCGTAAGATTCTTAATCAGAGATGCAGACTATATTACCGGCCAGGTGATACCCGTGTGTGGTGGACGAAGTTTGAATATTTAACTGGTTAAAACTGCAATCTGTAAACAAAGAGTATTATTTTTCCACCAGCATCATGATCTGCAACACTGGTAACCGGTGCCATATTCACTTTTAAATTCAACTGACGTAACTCAAAACCTAGGAATGTTCCAGGAAAATGATAACCAACACCCACCATAGTTTGGGTACCATAATCTTGCGATTTTTCCTCATGACTTCCGGGAAGACCAAGTGTCGAGGCGGTTAATGTAAGATTCGACCAGAAAAAACCCAGGCCGGCACACATATAAAACTCAAAACCACTCACAGCATAGCGAATAACAGGGATCACAGAAATTCCCAGACTGCTCATTCTCATGTCATCACTGACGACGGTAAAAGGCCCGCCACTTATGCCAGCAGGTGTATCATATTTCCTTTCCACTACCAGCATTTCATAACGAATATTCAGGTAATCGTTGAAGATATATTCCATGCCGAGTCCTAAACCATAATCAGCTCTCGGGTTTTCCAGTTCACCGACAACCTCATTAGCTTTAAAATCAGCGAGCGAAAAATACACCGCATCCGGCGTAAGATCTTCGATTGACTGACTATTCTCCATGCTTTCCTGCTGATCTGTTTCGTCAATAGCAGAGACATTACAGGAGAGAAACAATCCACAAAGAAAAACAGAAACTGAAATCAGGTTTCGCATCATAAAACCCCCGACTTTAAACAAAATTTACAATTGCATGACACAGCAAAACACTTCAAATGTCATTGCGTCGCATCAAACAGAATGACAGCAGTGAACCTTTATACTCGGGGTTTTAATGAACTATCTGGATCGAATATGGGATGTAATTAAAGCGAGCGCCGACTCACAGGTTCAAAAATCAAATACGATGGGATGTAACTGTTCCTTACTCTTATCAAATTCCATCCACAGAGTGGCATAGGATTTCTGCTCAACGGGATGTTTTAAGTCAGGCGCGACTTCCGCCAGCGGCCAGAGCACAAAGGCCCGTTTAAGAATTTCATCACGGGGTATCTGCAATCCCTGCTCATCGACTATCAGGTCATCATAAAGTAGCAGATCCAGATCAAGGGTTCGGGAGGAGAATTTTGGCCCTGAACGATCCCTTCCATAGTCATCTTCGATCTGTCTCAATGTTGCAGCCACCTGATGCACATCGTCATCGGTATTCAGTGCAATCACCATATTATAGAAACTGTCGCCTTCAAAGCCCACGGCCTCACTCTCATACACAGACGACAGGCGCAGATCATCATACTTTGCACGTAAGGCCTGTATACCTGCGCGGGTATTGACCCGACGATCTATATTACTGCCCAGACTGATAAAAACCCTGGCCACTACTGGCTTCGCTCAATGATCACGCCCACATCCTGTGAACCGGTCACCGCACCGGGTTTGCTCAGGCGCAGCTTCATCCAGGGGACATTAAATTCATTTAAAACGATCTCTGCGATCCTTTCTGACAGTGTCTCTACCAGCTGAAATTCACTTTCACCCACATACTGAATCAACCGCTTGGCCACAGACTTGTAATCCAGGGTATCGTCAATATGGTCCGAACTGGCCGCCTTTTTAATATCTGTACCCATTTCCAGATCCAGACTGACCGTCTGCAGGGTTTCGCGCTCCCAGTCGTAAATACCAATAATGGTCTCAATGCGTAAATCACGTATATATACAATATCCATACTCATGCCTTCTCGGGGCTATTTTAGAGGGGGGATTAGAAGCCGCTACTATACCTGTATGCCAGCCGTTGAACCACCTGCAAAATCGGCCAGCCCGCCAGCTGGCAACATAAAACAGGAAAATCTCCATTTTGCGGGCATTTAACTGATCTACAGCTTGTCTAGCGCGCTTTAATCCGTTATTATCACGCCCCTTTTAGACGATCCAGAAAGTTTTGGAGTTTTCCATGGCAAGAGTATGTCAGGTCACCGGCAAGCGCCCGATGGCAGGTAACAACGTATCACACGCGCACAACAAGACCAGGCGTCGTTTTCTGCCGAATTTGCAGAACCACCGTTTCTGGGTTGACAGCGAAAATCGCTATGTAAAATTGCGTTTAACCGCTGCCGGCATGCGTATCATTGACAAAAAAGGCATAGACACAGTATTAGCTGAAATACGTGCCCGTGGCGAAAAGGTTTAAGGAGCTCGGTTATGCGTGACAAGATCAAACTCGTTTCATCAGCCGGTACAGGTCATTTCTATACCACTGACAAAAACAAGAAAAACATGCCTGAAAAAATGGAGATCAAAAAATTTGATCCTGTTGTACGCAAGCATGTGATGTATAAAGAAGCCAAAATCAAATAAGATTTTTGTTTTTTTGCAGAATCAAAAAAGCCCGCATTGCGGGCTTTTTTATTGCTCATTTGTTAAGTGTAACTTAATTACTGCAATCAGCTATGAGCTGGAATAAAGGAAAACTACTTTCTGGCATTGTCCTTATCAATCAACACCAGCGACAATTCTTCAATTGCACGCTCAAAACCCGGCTTTTCCATCAGTACTCGATTACAACAGGCTTCTGCATCGACAAACTTATTTTCACTCCGATACACCCTCGCCATACCAATTAAAGCATAGGCATCGAAACCCAGATCCAGGCTTCTTTCATAATGATAACGAGCCCTGTCAACATCGTTATTATTAAAAAAAGCATCACCCAGACGACTTAAAATATTCTGATTTTCCGGCTCACGCTGGAGGATTTTATTCCACAGCGAAATCGCCTGATCCGTATTGCCCATACCTCGCTGGCAATTACCCAGACCATACAGTGCATAACTGTTCTCCGGCTCTATATCGATCGCCTTGCTGTAATATTTATTGGCATTTTCATAATCACTACGACGCTGATAAATATTACCCACCATCGTCAGTACCGCCACATAATGCTCATCAATGGATAACAGCTTCTGAAAAGCTTTCAGCGCTTTTTCATCTTCATGCATCTTGTAATATAAATTACCCAGACCCATTAACGCATAACGATCTTCACCCTGAATTGCCACAGAATCCACATACAGTTCCTCAGCTTCATCCAGCATATCCATGCTTTTATAGGCATCAGCCAGTCGCACCATCACATGGACATCGCCCCGGTTTATTTCCAGGTAACGTTTCCAGAAATCGATACTTTTTTCAGGCTGACGTAGACCGCGGTAACAGTCGCCAATACCCCGCAAGGCAAACACGTTACTGTCATCAAGCTCGAGCAACCGCGTATAGAAACTGATGGATTTACCAAACTTGTTGGTCAAACGGAATAAGTCACCCAGACCGACCAGTATGTAACTGTTTTCCGGTTCCATCTCCAGCGCCTGGGCAAAGATTTTTTCTGCATCCAGATAACGATGCTGCTTGAGTAGTTTTTTACCGTGTTTGGATAATTTTAGAACTTCACTATTTGGCTGTGGACCCATTGTTATACCGACATTTCTCGCAAATCATTTAAAAAAAGTATAATACGCCTTAAATCCATACCATGACTATCACCTGACAGGGTGACTCCATAATACCGAAGATTAGCAGCTTTTTAGTACAACAGGATAGCGTGATAACAAATTTAGTTGTAATTGAACCATTACAACTGCTTCAGCCCTGCAATCAGTTCACCTACCGCTTTTTGTCCGTCGCCGTACAGCATGCGTGTGTTATCTGCATAAAACAGGTGATTCTCGATACCTGAGAAACCTGAGCCACGGCCACGCTTTATAACGATACAGTTTTTCGCCTTATCAGCATTGAGCACCGGCATACCATAGATAGGACTATCCGGATTAGTCCTGGCCACCGGATTAACCACATCATTCGCACCAATCACCAGGACAACATCAACGCTGGGAAATTCAGGATTAATCTCATCTATATCAACAATCTTGTCGTATTCAACACCCGCTTCCGCCAGCAGTACATTCATATGACCAGGCATACGACCCGCCACAGGATGTATTGCGAATTTCACTGTTACGCCGCGATCCTCAAGCAGCTGAGTGAGTTCCTGAACCTTGTGCTGCGCCTGGGCAACGGCCATACCATAGCCGGGAATAATAACGACCTTTTCAGCATAAGCCATCATAATTGCCGCATCCGTGGCCTCGGTTTCTTTCATAGAACCTTCAATGGATTCCTCAACAACAGCCCCTGAAGCAGAACCAAAACTACTGAACAATACATTCGATATAGGACGATTCATCGCCTTCGCCATCAACTGAGTCAACAAGGTACCTGCTGAACCCACTACTGTACCGGCAATAATCATCGCAGCATTATTCAGCACAAAACCTTCAAAGGCCACGGCCAGACCGGTAAACGCATTGAACAGTGAAATCACCACCGGCATATCTGCACCACCAATGGGTGTGGTCAGCAGAATACCCAGCAGCAGGGTCATCACGAAAAAGACCAGCACCAGCTCGATACTGACTGCATCACCAAAACCGATATAGGCACCCGTCACCAGCGTGGCTACAAACAACAGCAGATTCACTATGCCATGCAAAGGCAATCTAAAGGTTTTACGCATCAAACCCTGTAATTTTGCATAAGCGATGGCAGAACCTGAAAAAGAGACAGCACCAATCAGGCCACCCAGCACCGCGAGTACCTGTGTTGTCTCGGTAATATCACTTGCTTTACCGCTGGCCAGTTTAACCAGCTCAACCGCTGCAATGGCTGCTGCTGCACCACCACCCATGCCGTTATAAATAGCAATCATCTGTGGCATGTCTGTCATGGCCACACGCTTGGCAGTGACATAAGCCACTGAAGATCCGACAATAATCGCCAGAATAATCAGCCCGGTATTTCCATGAGCCAGCACGCCAGGCTCGAGAAAGGCAACCAGTGATGCGGCAATCATACCGATACCGGCCCAGACGATACCGTTACGTGCAGTGACCGGTGAACTCATTTTCTTCAGGCCCAGAATAAACAGCACGGCCGTTGAAAAATAAACAATTTCAATAAAGGTCGACATTATGCTGCGCCTCCCTTATTGCTGCTCCTGAACATTTCGAGCATTCTGACCGTAGCCACATAACCACCAACAGCATTACCTGCCGCCAGTGCCACGGCCAGGAAACCAATAACAATTTCCAGTGTCGATTCAGCATGGCCCATCACTACGATGGCACCCACCAGCACAATGCCGTGAATGAAATTAGAACCGGACATCATCGGTGTATGCAAAATGACCGGCACACGACTAATGACTTCATAGCCGGTAAATGCCGATAGCATAAAAATATAAAGAGCAGTAAACCCTTCAATCATCTGGTTATCTCCTCATCACGTCTTACTCGATTACTTCTCACAACACCTTCACAAAGCAATACCGATTTGGCCAGTATTTCATCATTCCAGTCCAGCTCAATATCACCGGACTCAGTGATAAAGGGGGAAATAAAATTAAATAAATTCTTCGCATACATTTCGCTGGCATGTACCGGTGTCTGACTGGGTACGTTTAAAGGCGCATGTATGGTCACCCGGCTTTCAAAGTCAACGGTATGTCCCGGCTCGGATAATTCACAGTTACCACCACCTTCAGCCGCAAGATCAACAATCACGGCACCCACTTTCATTCTGGCAACCATTTCCTTACTGATAATTCGGGGTGATGGCTTACCTGGAATGGCCGCAGTGGTAATCACTACATCTGACTGGGCAATATGTTCTGCCAGTACATCCTGCTGCTGCTGTTTTTCTTCTTCGGTAAGTTCACGAGCATAGCCACCTTCACCGTCAGCCGACACACCGGTATCAACAAATTTCGCACCCAGGGATTCACACTGTTCACGGGTGGCAGAACGCACATCATAAGCCTCAACCACAGCACCCAGTCGTTTAGCTGTAGCTATAGCCTGCAGGCCAGCAACACCGGCGCCAATCACCAGTACTTTAGCCGGGCGAATAGTACCGGCTGCTGTGGTTAACATGGGGAAAAATACACTGGCCAGATCAGCGCCCATTAACACGCCTTTGTAACCTGAAATAGCTGCCTGTGATGACAATGCATCCATCGACTGTGCACGACTGATACGGGGCACTAACTCCATGGCAAAACCCACCAGCTGCTTTTCACACATTTTTTCTGTCACCGCTTTGTTCGTATGCGGCTGCATGAAACCCACCACGATAGCGCCATCTTTTATCAGATCCAGCTCTTCCAGAGTGGGTGGTTGTACTTTAAAGATCAAATCAGCGTCTTTATACAACTCTTCAGCCGTATCTATAATCGTCACACCTTCAAAAGCATCATCAGGAAAATGAGCAGATAAAGCTGCACCTCTTTCCATGCAAACATCCACACCCATATCCAGCAGGCGTTTTGCAACACCAGGCTCCAGTGCAATACGACGTTCTCCAGGAACAATTTCATTTGGTACAGCCAGACGTATTGGCATTCTTCAACTCCTGCTATGATGTGAATATGGTTTTGACAAAACCTGGGAAGCACACTACAGACATGACTATAAGGCTCTCTGTAGGCTATCATCAATAACATTATAAATTAACTTAAGTATTATAAGATTAATTAACTCACATACCTATTAGAATAATAACAATGACGATTAAAATGACTAAAAATAAAATCTTTAAACACCTTCATGGGCCACAGGAACGGATCGGTGTTTTATTAGTCAACCTGGGATCTCCAAAAGAGCCCACCGCCAGAGAAGTGAGAAAGTACCTCGCAGAATTTTTATGGGATCTTCGTGTCGTTGATGTTGCCCGCCCACTCTGGTGGCTGATTCTGCATGGTATTATTTTAAGAATTCGACCGGCAAAAGTAGCGAAAAAATATCAAAAAATCTGGACTGATCAGGGATCACCACTGGTGGCAACATCCAGAATTCTGGCTCAACAGGTAGAAAAAAATTTACAGAAAAAAATTCGTGGCAATATTCATGTCGATTTTGCCATGCGCTATGGCAGCCCCTCTATTGCTGATGGTTTAAGGGGCTTACGTAAAGCCGGTGCTCACCGTTTTCTAATTCTGCCAATGTACCCCCAGTACTCGTCAACTACCACTGCCTCCGTTTTTGATGCTATGACGTCGCAGTTTCATCGCTGGCGCTGGTTACCGGATATTCGCTTTATCAATTCTTATCACGATCATCCGCTTTATATTGAAGCACTGGCAAAAAGTATTGAGCAATTCTGGGCCATGAAGAAACGCCAGCCAGAAAAATTACTGTTTTCATTTCATGGCATACCTCAACGTTATTTTGATCGCGGTGATCCCTACTTCTGCCACTGTCATAAAACAGCACGTCTGGTCGCTGAAAAAATGTCGCTCAAGGATGATCAATGGCAGGTGGTATTTCAGTCACGCTTTGGCAAAGAAGAATGGCTAAAACCTTATTGCGATAAAACATTAATCGAACTGGCCAGCAAGGGCATTAAAACCGTGGATGTAATATGCCCCGGATTTTCTGCTGACTGCCTGGAAACACTGGAAGAAATTGAAATAGAAAATCGCCAGTACTTTCTTGAAAACGGCGGCGCAGATTTCGGCTATATCCCTGCACTCAACGACAGTGACGACCATATCAAACTGTTATGTGAACTGGTCACACAACACAGTTTCGGCTGGCCGGAAACCATGCCTAACTGGGATGCGGGCCAACGGGCTGTTGAAGCTAACAGAACCCGTGATCGCGCTATGAAAATGGGTGCCAAAGAATAATCACATGACAAAAACATCATGACGACTCGACCTGTTATTGCCATTAGCAGCTGCATTATGGGGCAGCCGGTTCGTTACGATGGAGAAATAAAACATTACCCTGAACTTTGCCAGCATCTGCAAACCTATTTTGAATGTTTACCCGTCTGCCCTGAAACTGAAATCGGACTGAGCGTGCCACGCCCGGCAGTACAACTCAGCGGTGATCCGGCGCAACCTCGAATGACGGGACGTGATGACCCATCAATTGATATTAGCGACTTAATGCGTAATTACTGCAAAACAAAAATAGTCAGCCTGACACACATCAGCGCTTATGTATTTAAAAGCAGATCACCCAGTTGCGGCCCGAACAACATTCCCGTTTTTAATAATCATCAAATTATTGCCGATAATAATCGCGGATTATTTGCTGAAACGGTGATCAGCACTTATCCTGATTTACCGGTTGCCGATGAAATAACACTGACCCATCAGGCAGAAAGGGACATTTTTATTCAGCAGGTACTAGACTATTATGCAAAGCAAACACTCTAGAGCCATGTTCATTCACTCACTGACAAAAACTTTTTTAGCCTGCCTGCTGTGTTTTATGTTCATAGAAAACACTATCGCGGGTGCTCGTGAAGATGGATTAAATGCCTACAAGCAGGGGCATTATGCCGAGGCCATTCGCCTCTGGTTACCCGTTGCCAAAGCTGATGACATCGAAATCCAGTTCAATCTGGGCATCATGTACTACGAGGGCCGGGGCATCAGCCAGAATCTTGATGAAGCCCTGTACTGGTTCAAACGCGCCGCTGAAAAAGGTGATGCGGATGCCCAGGCCAAACTTGGCAAATTGTACGCAGAAGGTCATGGCGTCGCCCAGGATTACCAACAGGCTGAAAAATGGTTTCGTCGCTCTGCCGATCAGAACAATAAAAACGGCCAGTATAATCTGGCGGTTTTATATGCCAATGGCTTTGGCCTGCCACAGGATCACGGCCTGGCTCTGCGCTGGTATTATCAGGCCGCACTGCAGGATCACACCGGTGCTCAATTCAACATAGGCCACATTCATGAACATGGCATCGGTGTACCCAAAGACTACAAAGAAGCCTTCAACTGGTATGACAAGGCCGCCAGAAAAGGTGAAACCGATGCCCAGGCCAATCTGGGACGCATGTACTTTCAGGGGCTGGGTACCCGAAAAGATCCGATCATTGCCTATGCCTGGTTTCATCTGGCCGCTAAACAGGGTATTGAAAATGCCAAAAAGAACGAAGCCTATGTCTACAACCAGTTGAAATCATCCGAAAAAAAACAGGCCAGAAAACTGGCCAAACAGTATCTGGAAAAATACAGCAAAAAATAAATCCAGCCATTTGTTAGCCCGCTAACAAACTCAGCTTATGACACAATAAGTTTTCACACAGGATAATCAAGCTCAAACCCCGATAGATCAAGCTCACAAAGTGATTAATGGTATCAATGAATTTACGATTAGCGGTTGAATAATTGACCCCGTTCTAATATATTTACGCGTCTCATTCCAGATAGTAAAACACGCCGCAAATCGCGCATAAAAGGGCAAAAAAGTGTCAGAAACAAACTTTACCTATCGTCGTTTCGAAGATAGAGACCGTACGACTACCGATAACGACATCCAAAAGACATGGAATCAGGAACCCATGAGTATTGGTGAGTCCTACTCCTGCCCGACCTATATTCATAAAACACCCCCCTGTCAGGGCAGCTGTCCATCAGGCCATGATATCCGTGGCTGGTTATCCATTGTTCGCGGAATAGACACACCACCAGAAGGCATGGAATGGCAGGAATATGCATTCCAGCGCATGGTCAAATCGAATCCTTTTCCGGCTGTTATGGGTCGTGTGTGCCCTGCACCCTGTCAGGATGGCTGTAACCGAAATGATCTAGAAACCTTTGTCGGCATTAACTCGGTTGAACAATATATCGGCGACTGGGCCATTGAAAACAACATCAAGCTGCCTGCTGCTGGCGCTGATACAGGTAAAAAAGTCGCCGTTGTCGGTAGTGGACCTGCCGGTCTGGCAGCCGCCTACTTCCTGCGCCTACTGGGTCACGGCGTGACCCTGTTTGAAGAATACGAAAAACTGGGTGGCATGATGGTTTATGGCATCCCCGGTTACCGCACACCCAGAACTGCTCTGGATGCTGAAATCCAGCGCATTATCGACATGGGCGTTGAAGTCAGAAATAACACCCGGGTGGGTCGTGACATTTCTGTAGACGACATTAACAAAGAATTTGATGCTATTTTATGGGGCGTCGGCACACCTAATGGCCGCGGCGTTCCTGTACCGGGTGCTGAAAATGCACCTAACTGCACTGATGCAATGGCCTTCCTGCGTCCCTTTAATAATGGTCAGTTACAGTACCTCTCCGGCCCAATACTGGTAATCGGTGCCGGTGACTCGGCCATGGATGTAGTGGCCGTTGCTAAACGCATTGGCCACATTGACAACATCAAAGATGAAGACCGTCCTGAAAATGTCATTGCAGGTAAAACAGTTCATGACCCGGCGATGGCTGCAAAACGTAAACCGGCCGATGTATCAATTATTTATCGTCGCCCTATTTCAGATGCACCCTGCACACCACACGAACTGAAAGCTGTTATCGATGAAGGTGTAACCATTCGTGACAGCATCTCTCCTATGGAAGTCATGCTGGATGAAAATGGTCGTGCCAGAGCACTTAAAGTTGCACCCGTAGAAATTGTTGACGGTGAAATGACTGTTCAGGAAGATAAAGCCTACGAAATTGAATGCACATTAATCGTCGGTGCCACAGGTCAGCAAGGAGATTACTCCGGTCTGGATTATTTAAACAATGGTCGCAACCTGATTGATACAGATGCGACCTATCAGGTTGCCGGCCAGCCAGGTCAGTTTGCTGCGGGTGATGCCATTCGCCCTCACCTGTTAACCACAGCTATTGGTCAGGCTTCAATCGCTGTTGAAAGCCTTGATGATTATCTAAAAGGTCAGGAAATTTCCAAACGCCCTAAAGTTGATACTCACCATTTCAGCATCAGCGAAGAATTATCTCGCCGCAATCTGTCACCTGAAAAATATAACCACGAAGAAACTCGCGGTACATTCGAAGCAAGCTTTGCCATTCACAATTACGAAGACCGCTCTGCGTCTGAAGTCATTGAATCAGATGAACTCTACCTCGGACATTTTGAATACAATGAAATCAACAAACGTGATGAAGTTGAATTAAATTCAGAACAGGTACTGAGTAACTTCGAAGAACGCTTCAAAGTTCTAACCGAAGAAAAAGCCCGTGCCGAAGCCGATCGCTGCATGAGCTGCGGAATGTGCTTCGAGTGTGATAACTGTGTAATTTTCTGCCCACAGGATGCTATCTTTAAAGTCAAAAAAGACCAGCACGCAATGGGTCGTTATGTTGATACTGATTATGCCAAGTGTGTAGGCTGTCATATCTGTCAGGATGTTTGCCCTACTGGCTATATTAAAATGGGACTGGGTAGTTATTAAGCTTTAAGCTAACGAACTTTCACCCACAAAAAAGCCGAACTTATGTTTGGCTTTTTTAATGCCTACAAACAAATAATTAAGAACCCTTGAATGACTGCTAACTGCTGCGATTTCAATCGGTCGATGCAACATCTAATCTCTAAGTGTGGAGAGGAGGATGTTGAATATGAAACAACGACCAAGAATTTATTACACCGAAGAAC
>JAPHQX010000102.1 GCA_026196035.1 Gammaproteobacteria bacterium | reverse complement strand
GCCGCTGATTTAAACTGGTAATAATGGCCTCTAACCTTTCAGGTGTCATTAATCAAAAACAGCTTAGGTAAGAATTATAAAATGAAGTAATTAATTTTTTTGCGCGGCTTTTTGTGCAGCTTTAAGATCACGGAATCGTTTTATGTCTTCATCAAAATTCGCCATAATACCTTCCCGTTCTACCGTTTTGTTTTCTACATATTGATAGTTTGTTTCCAGCTGACGACTGACAGAAACAAGTTCTTTACGCATATTTTCTGGCACATCCTTTTTTGTCTTTTCCAGTGTGGCGATTCGATTCTTTAATTCTTCCAGCTTCCTTTCATGATCCTTAATAATCGTTTCTGTTAACTGAATATGTGAATTTATAGCATCAACCCTGGCGTCTCTGGATATCAGAATATCCCGTTCTGTCGTAAACGTTTCGAGTAATACACGATCCCTGAGCATTTTTTTTCTATCTACGATCATTTTCTCTTTCATGACCGATAAATTTTTCTGCTTCTCTATTTCTTCAGCCTTCATCTGGTCAACACTTTTGACCTCTTTGATAGTCACACCCTGTTCATTCAGCACAGAACGTTTCTGTTTCAGGTATTTTGCCGGTACACGATCACCATAATGGGTAACACCATCCTCATCGACCCATTTATTCATACCGGCATGTGCCACGAGAGCACATGAACAAAAAAAGATTACTGTTATTGATCGAAATATAGAAGACACATTCAAGCCCTGAAACACTATTATTAATAGAGTATATACAGTGATTACGATTTTCCAAGTAATTGAAATTAATAAGCCTCCCTCATTTGTGGCAAAATAGCGTCAAATTTCTCTTCTGGATATTCATTTGGATTTATTTGAACAACTTCTGCTGTTTGTTATCTCCCTGATTGCCAACCTGTTTTCTGCCCTGGCAGGGGGTGGCGCAGGCCTCATACAGCTACCCGCTCTTATTTTTCTGGGACTGCCCTTTGGTATCGCACTGGCCACACATAAGGTTGCCAGTGTTGCTCTGGGCATAGGTGCCACACTCAGACATCTCAAGGAAAACAGCCTTGAACGCAGATTTGCCCTGTTCATTCTCGCCACGGGTATTCCCGGAGTTATTATTGGTGCCAGTATTATTCTTCAAATTCCAGGCCGTACTGCAGAAATCGCCCTGGGCATACTGACCATTAGCCTGGGCATCTACTCCTGGCTATCGCCCCAGCTGGGTCAGCAATTAAAACCGAATAACCGACACACACAGGGAATGATCAGCGGTGGCCTGATCATCTTTATTATCGGTATTCTCAATGGCTCACTGACTTCCGGCACCGGCCTGTTTGTCACTCTCTGGCTGGTACGCTGGTTTGGGCTGGATTACAAAACAGCGGTCGCCTACACACTGATACTGGTGGGTATGTTCTGGAATGGCACCGGCGCCATTACGCTGGGTATTCTGGGAGAAATCTACTGGCTCTGGCTGCCCGCCCTGCTACTGGGTTCACTCATCGGCGGTTATCTGGGGGCACACCTGGCCATCATAAAAGGCAATCAGCTGATTAAACGCAGCTATGAAATCATCACTTTTGCGGTGGGTATCAAACTGATTCTGGGTTAAATACCGTACTCAGCTCTATAGCCCTTCATGGCATCCAGTATGGCCTGCTGATCACCCTTATCCTCAAGATAGCTGATCAGATCACTCATACCCACAATACTGGCGACTTCCATGCCGTATTCGTCATTGATCTCCTGTACAGCGGACAGCTGATTTTTGCCCTTCTCCTGCCGATCCAGCGCTATGACTACACCCACGGCTGTCGCCCCGGCATCATCGATAATATCAATGGCCTCACGAATCGCCGTGCCGGCGGTAATCACATCATCCAGTACAAGAATTCGACCATCCAGTGGCGAGCCGACAATCACACCGCCCTCACCGTGATCTTTTTTCTCCTTGCGATTAAAGGCATAGGGCACATCAATGCCATGATCAATCGATAGCGCCATGGCGGTCACGGCCACCAGAGGAATCCCTTTATAGGCAGGGCCAAACAATACATCATAGCCAATACCACTGTTCATCACTGCCTGAGCATAACAGCGACCCAGCTCAGCCAGTGCCTTACCGGTGTTAAACAGACCGGCGTTAAAAAAATACGGACTCACACGACCGGACTTAAGTGTGAACTCACCAAAACGTAAAACATCGTACTCCAGTGCCAGTTCTATAAAACGTTTCTGGTATGCCTGCATTCTTCAACTCCGATAAATAACAATTTGAAAGGTCATCTTATGCGATGTCATGTATTATAAGCCCACTCAATAGCAAGTGTCAGTTAATGCGCATAATCAGTATCAATACCAACGGCATCAGAGCCGCTGCCCGTAAAGGTTTTTTTGACTGGCTAAAAAAACAGAAAGCCGATGTTGTCTGTATTCAGGAAACCAAAGCCCAGGAACATCAGCTCACTGATGCTATTTTCTGCCCACAGGGTTATCACTGTTACTACCATGATGCACAGAAAAAAGGTTACAGCGGTGTCGCCATTTACAGCAAGAAAGAACCTAAAAAAGTTATTCACGGCATAGGCATGCATGACATAGATGAGGAAGGCCGTTACATCGAAGTCGAATTTGAAAAACTCAGTGTAATTTCTTTATACATGCACTCAGGTTCTTCCAGTGAAGAACGACAGGCCTTGAAGTTTGATTTCATGGAGCGCTTCATGAAGCATTTGCTCAAACTACGCCGCAAACGTCGTGAGTATGTCATCTGTGGCGACTGGAATATTGCCCATAAAAAAATCGATATCAAAAACTGGCGCAGCAATCAGAAAAATTCCGGCTTCCTTCCAGAAGAACGTGCCTGGATGGATACACTATTTGATGAAACCGGCTATGTTGATGCCTTTCGCGTAGTTAATCAGGAAGAGTTTCAATATACCTGGTGGAGTAATCGTGGACAGGCCTGGGCAAATAACACCGGCTGGCGCATTGATTATCAGATTATTACTCCTAAACTGAAAGAAACCGTAAAAAAAGCCAGCATCTATAAAGATGAACGCTTTTCAGATCATGCACCCTTAATTATTGATTACGATTACGACATATAACTATTATTTATAAATGACCACAGAACCGAAAACTTTACACAGCTGGCAGGAAGCGGTTCGTGTTTATACAAAGCCTCGTATACTGGGCATGTTGTTTCTGGGATTTTCCGCCGGCCTGCCTTTTCTGCTTGTTTTCTCCACCTTATCTGCGTGGCTCAGCGATGCCAATGTCAGTCGTACCACGATTGGTTTTTTCAGCTGGATTGGCATTATGTATTCCATCAAGGTGCTCTGGGCGCCGGTGGTTGATCGCCTGTCATTACCTGTACTGACAAAACTATTAGGCCAGCGACGTAGCTGGTTATTACTGGCACAATCAGGCATAGCGTCCGGCTTATTGTTACTGGCATTCACGACGCCTGAAAACAGTCTTCAACTATTTGCACTTTACGCACTCATGGTGGCGTTTTCTTCAGCCACACAGGACGTGGTCATTGATGCTTATCGTATTGAAGCGGTTGATAAAGAATATCAGGCCGCCATGGCCGCCACTTATGTACTGGGATATCGTGTAGCCACATTAGCCGCCGGTGCTGGTGCACTTTATATGGCTGACTTTATTAACTGGCAGGCAGCCTACATTACCATGGCGGTACTCACCGGTATTGGTATTGCAACCACCTTAATCATTCGCGAACCGGAACACCGGATTAAAGCCGACACCTTAGCTTATGAAGAACAGCTGATTAATAAAATAGAAACAAAAGTTCACGCCAAAGGGTTTAATCAAAAAATAACTGAATGGTTTACTTCCGCTGTAATTAGTCCATTTGCTGAATTCTTTCATCGAACAGGCAAATACGCCCTGTTAATTTTGTTACTCATTGGCACTTACAGAATTACTGACATTACCATGGCGGTCATGGCCAATCCCTTTTATCTTGATCTCGGCTTTAGCAAATCTGAAATTGCCAGCATCTCAAAAATGTTCGGGTTTTTTCTTACTATTGCTGGTGTTGCACTGGGCGGCATACTGGTTATGCGCTTTGGTATTATGAGAATATTATTACTCGGCGGGGTACTGGTGATTGCGAGTAATCTGTTATTCGCCTGGCTGTCACAAATTGGCCCTGAGATCACTATGCTGGCGGTTGTTATCAGTGCCGATAGTTTAGCGGGTGGTATAGCCACTGCGGTATTTATTGCCTATTTATCCAGCCTGACCAATACTGCCTATACCGCAACACAATATGCGCTGTTTAGTTCTTTAATGACCCTGCTCCCCAAACTCATTGCCGGTTTTTCCGGCATCATCGTCGATGCCTATGGTTACCTTGTTTTTTACTTCTATTCTTCACTTCTAGGGCTACCTGCACTACTGATTATTCTCTATTTGTTAAAGAACAACGATACTGACACTCCCTGAACCCGGCATTCGCCTGTTTATAAATAGTCTTTGCTTAAGATCAAAACTCACTAGTTTAAAAAGGCGTAGTTTAAAAATAGAGAGAGTGAGGATTTTAAAATGAATAAAATACCCCCCGCACGTGACCCTATTGAAGTTCTCGGCCAGGCTTATGAATTACTCCTGGAAAAAGCGCTGGATGAAGCTAAAAAGCTGCAACAGAAAACTGGCCCTGCCTTACATGAAATTATTGATGCCAGTAGTGAAAAACTTTCTGAACTAGGCGAACTATCTGAACTTGAAGCTCAAAAAGTATCTGAATATCTCAGACGCGATCTGATTGAGGCTGCATCGTTCATGGAAAAAACCGGATCCACATTTAAAACCTGGCTGGCCATTGATACTGACATCATTGAAAACTATTTGCTCGACCGATTCAAACAGGCTGCCGATCAGACGACCATCGAACTTAATACACTAAAAAAGAATGCTGAAAATGCAGAATATCATACCGGTGAAATTACCGGGCCCGGTGTTTTAATCTGTGACCAATGCGGCGAACAACTGCATTTTCATAAAGCAGGTCACATACCGCCTTGCCCCAAATGCAGAAAGTCACAATTCCATCGACTATTATGCCATTAACAGGAGTTTAAACGATGAGCTACACACAACAGCTGCTCAAGTTACGTGATGAATACACTAAACGTAGAGATGCAATTCATGTCGAAACCTGGCATGAAGAACAGGCTGTTGAAAAAGATTTTGCAGAGCAGGTTGTCCAGTCTGAGAATGATGATGTACTGGCTGCGCTTGATCACGATGCAAAATCAATTGTTATGCAAATTGATAATGCCTTACTAAGAATTAAATCCGATACTTTTGGCAGGTGCCTTAAATGTGGAAAAAAAATTCCTGATAACCGCTTACAACTGGTGCCTTATGCCGAGTATTGTATTGAGTGTGCGGAAATAGCTGAAAATAAATAATTGATAAAAATATTTACATATTAAGCCCGGCTTTATAGAGGCCGTCTATTAAATGCTTTCTCTGCACAGGATCTTTTAAGGGGATCACCTGATCAAAATAATCGATAGACAATTCATCATCTGTATTATTAATCTGCTCCAGTTCCCATCGAGCATCACCCAGCCTGTTTTGATGAGCATAAGCTGCAGCTAACCAGAGGCGCGGTTCCTCGGCCACCGGATTTCTTTCCAGTGCCAGATTAAAATTTTCAATCGCCTTATCATATTCATGCAGATTGAAATGAATTTCACCACGTATCACTTTATAAATAAAAGGGTGGCGTGGATTCAGCTGCATGGCTTTATCCATCACTTCAAGGGCGTCCCGTGTCTGGCCAGCATAATTTAGCACCGTTGCCAGCAACCCATAACCATCGGCAAAATTAGGATCCAGCTCTATCGAACGCCGAGCCTCCTGCATGGCATGTTGATAATTTTTTCCAAAGGTTTCAATCAGGCCCATCACCCAGTGAATCTGCGGCAAACTATCATCCAGAGAAAGCGCCTTTTCTGCATAGTGTTTTGCATTCTCAATGGCTAGCCCGGGTGCCTCACTCCAGCCATTGATATATTCATAGGCATAGGTCAATGCCAGATTAGAATAGGCACGGGCAAAATTTCCGTCCAGTTCGATCGCTTTCAAATAATACTCCCTGGCAATTAAATTACTGTCTCTGGATAAATTCCAGAATAATTGCCAGCCATGCAGAAAATGATCATAGGCTTCTATGCTGTCTGTATATTCACGAGCCAGTTGCAAACGCTCCCTTTCTGTTAACTTAATTTCCAATGCAGCAACAATTTTATTAGTCACTTCATCCTGCAACTTGAATACATTTTTTAACTCACCATCAAAGCGCTCTGCCCAGACATTAAAACCAGTTCGGCTATCAATCAGTCGCGCTGAAATGCGAACCGTATCAGCCACTTTTTGCACACTGCCTTCAACAATGTAATGCACACCCAGCTCTTCACCCACCTTGCGTACATCTATATCCGAATTTTTATAGGCAAATACGGAATTTCGCGCAATCACTGATAAGCCTGAGAGCTTGGATAAATCGGTAATTAAATCCGCCGTCATACCATCACTGAAATAATCCTGCTCAGGATCATTGCTAAAAT
>JAPHQX010000120.1 GCA_026196035.1 Gammaproteobacteria bacterium | reverse complement strand
TCATTTCGCGGTAATAATCCGGTGCGTGAAGCGATTCACGCAGTGTTTTTGTATCACGCCATCAAAGCCGGTATGGATATGGGGATTGTCAATGCAGGTCAGCTGGCGGTTTATGATGATCTACCAGAAGAATTGCGTGAACATGTTGAAGATGTTGTTTTAAATCGCCGCGATGATGCGACTGAGCGGTTACTGGATATCGCAGATAAATATAAAGGCGATGGCTCCACTGATAAAAAAGTGGAAGACCTTGAGTGGCGTAGTTTACCCATTGCAAAACGTATTGAGCATGCGCTGGTAAAAGGTATTGATGCCTTTATAGAAGAAGATACAGAAGAAGCGCGTATCAGTTTTGATCAGCCGATACAGGTGATTGAAGGCCCGCTGATGGATGGTATGAATGTGGTCGGCGATCTGTTTGGTGATGGCAAAATGTTTTTACCGCAGGTGGTCAAGTCTGCGCGGGTAATGAAAAAAGCTGTAGCTTATCTGCTGCCATTTATTGAGGCTGAAAAAGATGGCGTAACACAGTCCAATGGAAAAATATTAATGGCGACTGTGAAAGGTGATGTTCATGATATAGGTAAAAATATTGTCGGTGTTGTTTTACAGTGCAATAACTTTGAAGTTATTGATATGGGCGTAATGGTGCCGGCGAATAAAATTCTTGAAAAAGCCAGAGAAGAAAATGTCGATATAATCGGGCTCAGTGGGCTGATCACCCCTTCACTGGATGAAATGGTGCATATGGCCAAAGAAATGGAACGTCTGAATTTTGATATTCCATTAATGATTGGTGGTGCGACGACATCAAAAGCGCATACTGCCGTTAAGATTGAGCAGAATTATAAGGGCGCGACTGTCTGGGTAAAAGATGCATCTCGTGCTGTAGGTGTGTCACAAAATCTTATTTCGGAAGATTTAAAAGATAATTTTGTAAAGCAGCTGCGTGAAGATTATGAGCAGGTGAGAATTAATCATGCCGGTCGACGATCACAGACCAAATGGGCGAGTATCGAACAGGCCAGAAAAAATTCTGTAGCAATTGACTGGAATGAATATCAGCCAACAGTTCCGGCGACACCTGGAGTGACTGTTTTTGATGATTATTCATTATCCGAGATCAGAGAGTATATTGACTGGACGCCGTTTTTTTATGCCTGGGAATTAAAAGGCCGTTACCCTAAAATTCTGACAGATGCTGAAAAGGGTGAAGAAGCCAGCAAGTTATTTAATGATGGCCAGAAAATGCTGGATACCATTATTGAAGAAAAATGGTTACGCGCAAAAGCGGTATTCGGCCTGTTTCCGGCAAATGCAATTGATGGTGATAGCGTTGAAATTTATAGCGATGAGCAGCGTAAAAATATTTCCACCACTTTGCACTTTTTACGTCAGCAGACCGAGCAGCCTCCGGGACGTCCGAATCATTGTCTGAGTGATTATGTCGCGCCCAAAGCAAGCGCTATTAATGATTACATGGGTGCTTTTGCGGTAACCACGGGTCTGGGTATAGATGAGCATGTGAAACGCTTTGAAGATCAGCATGATGATTATCAGGCGATTATGTTAAAGGTACTGGCTGATCGACTGGCAGAAGCTTTTGCCGAGTTAATGCATCAACGGGTGCGTAAGGAATTCTGGGGCTATGCGGCAGATGAGCAGCTGGCTCATGAAGCGCTGGTGGCAGAAGAGTATAAAGGTATTCGACCTGCACCGGGTTATCCTGCATGTCCTGAGCATACAGAAAAGAGCAAGCTCTGGCAGTTACTGGAGCCTGAGAAGAATGCTGGAATTACGCTAACAGAGCATTTTGCCATGATGCCGGCTGCGTCAGTGAGTGGCTGGTATTTCGGACATCCGAATGCCCGTTATTTTGCTGTTGCGAAAATTAATCGAGATCAGGTAGAAGACTATGCCAGCCGTAAAGGCATGACAATAGCTGAAGCGGAACGATGGCTGGCGCCCAATCTTGGTTATGATACCTGAGTGATCTGCTCGACTGATGAGTCGAGCGATTGGCCTGTCTGTTTAGTGAGAACTCAGCGCCAGGTGTTTTAGAAATGTATTAATATCCTGATTGCTGTTATCCAGTTCTCGAAGGGCCTCTGCAAGAGCAATCTGTTCGTCAGGTGACGCAGATAAAATCTGTTCAATTATCTGAGTGCTGTTAATAACGTGTAATTGCCCATCAATGTATATTTCCCATTGCTCAACAGGCAGGTTCTTCTTTTTGAAAAACTTATTCAGGTAAGCGGATGTAAACTTGCTTAGATGGTCTTTAGTCATTTTGTATTCAGCTGTTTCCATGTCTTTTCTACTTCGATTATCGCACTTAAATTTGGTGGATGCCCAGATTAATAGAATCTGATATAGCTATTTTCGCATTTGTTATTCTAAACAACATGAGATCGAATCTGATAGTCTTGTAAGATTTTTCCTACAGGGTTTTCAGGTGTTTTCAGATGCTAGATGTTTCTGGTATTAATTGTTTAAAAACAACAGGTTGGGGCGGTCATGGATGTTTGAAGGATTTGAAAATCACCTGGTAAGGGATTTTTTATTTATATTTATCGATATCTTTCCATTTGGTGTTCCAGGGTGTGAACAGCCATTCCTTTGTTCGGGTGATGAGGCTGCGCTTGAGTAATGCTTTTTCCTTTTCTGTGATTATCGGTGTTATCACTTCTGCTTCACTTTCCTCTGTAGTCGTATCGACATGTAGACCTTCATTAGTTGTCTCAGCGTTATTCTGTGGTTCTTCAAATTGTTCAGACAGTATGGGCATATTTTCAATGGGGCCACCGGAAGAAAAATAATCGATATTGGAGCGTAAATGAGCGCGTGTTTCATCGAGTTTCTTTTTCATGTCATCAGGAAAGTCAGCTCGCTTAATCAGTGTGCCTATGTCGTGATTAATCGTTTCCATACTGCTCTGGATTTTACTTTTACAGGCTGTTTCTTTTTCATCCAGTTCAAGAATTTGATGATTGATAAATTTTTCAGGTATCGACAGAGAAAAAGGTTTAATCGGTGTGTTTCTGGCTTTTAGGGCAATACGTAGCGCAATGGATGTTTGAGCATTCTTTTTGAAGGCAGCAACATATTCTTCAAAATTCAGCTCAGATGATGTGTTGGTGGCCTGACCTATTTGAGTTGTTAGTTCAGTTTCATTTTGCTGCGATATTTCAAGGACACGTTTAATATCCCGATTGATTTTAATATCAGTATTGGAAAGTGTGATCTGAAGTTTTTCAGTCGACTGGCTAGCGAGTTTGTCAGTCATATTCTTGAAATTAGATATTACTTTTTCAGGAATATAGGATGTTGGATTGCCCATCAGTAAAACGGATTGTAGTCCCTGATGTAAACGGCTCAGCATGCTGGTTAGTTTTACAAGTTTTTGTAGTGCAGCACGCTTTTTGTTGATGATAGCCAGTTCGGTAGCTGGGTCATTGTCATGTGGTTCGTTCATGTCTTCCTGATGGCGAATTACATATCAACCCTGATGATAGTGCAATAATTTATGAAATGCAGATAATCAGATGGATATTTGAGGAATTTCAGGCAATTAAGCTACACTTATTGTTAATGTAAAAACGCATTGTTAAAGCAGTCATATGAATGGGACAGGAAATTAAAACCAGCCGATTTGGCCAGTCTGATTTTGCAGATTTCGAAATTGCATTACAGCGAGAAACCGAGTTGTTAGCCAGCTGGTTTGAGAATGATGTTTTTTCCAGAGCATCATTGACTGCAGGTTATGAGCTTGAAGCCTGGTTAATCGATCATGACTGTCTACCCAGTCCATCAAATGAGCAGTTTCTTGCGAATGCCAGTTCGCCTCTGTTAACCCAGGAGCTTGCGCAATTTAATATTGAAATAAATGCCAGTCCATTAAAGCTGGCTAATAAAATGCTTTCAGAGTTTGAGCAGGCATTTAACAATCACTGGGATTTCTGCCAACGAGTAGCGAAATCACTTGATTGTCAGTTATTAAGTATTGGTATATTGCCAACATTGCAGCCTGAGCACTTAACACTAAAAAATATTTCTAATCAGGTGCGTTATCGTGCACTTAATGAGCAGGTTTTAAAGCAACGGGGTGGCGAAGCCTTTAAGTTAAATATAAAGGGTCATGAATCAATAAAAACAACGCATCAAGATGTCATGCTGGAAGCCGCATCTACATCGTTACAAATTCATTTGCAGGTGACCCAGGAGCAGGCAGTAAGATATTACAATTCATCAATTATACTTTCTGCGCCGTTAGTGGCGATCAGTGCTAATTCACCTTATTTATTTGGTAAGGATCTCTGGGCTGAGACACGAATCCCTGTATTTGAGCAATCGGTAGACGTTGGCGGTTTTGATGGTGCTGCTCATGGACCAGTGCACAGGGTTAGTTTTGGTACCGCCTATGCTCGCGATTCACTGATGGAGTGTTTTGAGGAAAACCTGCAGCATTTCCCGGTGCTTTTACCAATGAATTTTCAAGCTCAATATAATGAGATGAAACATCTGAGTTTGCATAATGGAACGATATGGAGATGGAACAGGCCTCTGGTTGGCTTTGACGAAGATGGAACAGCTCATTTAAGAATTGAGCAGCGGGTGATTCCCAGTGGGCCGAGTATTATCGATAATATAGCTAACATGGCATTTTATTATGGCCTGGTTCATTACTATGCAAATTTGGAAAAACCACCCGAACTACAAGTTGAATTTTCACAGGCACGAGATAATTTTTATACTGCAGCGAGGTATGGTTTAGATAGTAAGATAAACTGGCCGGACTGCGAGCGTTGTAATATCCGGCATCTAATCCTGCATCGTTTACTGGATGAAGCAGAGGCGGGGTTGAATGCGCTGGGTATGGATGCTAATGATATTGCTAAATATCTGGCTGTTATTGAGGCACGAGCAGAAAACAGACAGACAGGTAGTGACTGGCAGCGAAAGTTTGTCGAGCTACATGGAAATGATATGCATCAGTTAACGCGTATATATTATAGAAATCAACAGAGCCGAGAAGCCGTTCATAATTGGGATTATGCGAGTTATGAGTAATATGCTAAATGAAATTGAAAAATTACCTGATGATTTTATTGAGGTTAAAGCCGATCAGCTTCTGGAATTATTAGGCAGGCCGACACTTATTCATTTGCAGGGTGAGAATCCGCGGCCACTTTTCATTTGCACCCTGTTGCACGGCAATGAGACGACAGGATTTTATGCCGTACAAAAGATACTAAAAAAATATCAGCAACAGAAGCTGCCGCGCAGTCTGTCAATATTTATAGGTAATGTTGAAGCGGCAGCAGTTAATCTGCGTCGTCTTGATCGTCAGGCGGATTTCAATCGTATATGGCCAGGCACTGAAGAGGATTATCTGGCAGAAGCTCATATGATGAAGCAGGTTGTTGAGATTATGTCGGAGAAGAATGTTTTTGCGAGTATTGATATTCACAATAATACCGGCCTTAACCCGCATTATGGTTGTATTAATGTGCTGGATAAAAAGTATCTGGCATTGGCCGGTCTGTTTAGTAATACAGTGGTTTATTTTACCAGCCCAAAAGGTGTGCAATCTGCTGCATTCGCAAGGATTTGCCCGTCGGTAACACTGGAGTGTGGTCAGTCAGGTCAGATGGATGGTGTTTCACACGCGGCTGGATTTCTGGATATGGTGCTCAATATGGATGATTTTTCAGTTGATGTGCCTGAGCATATTAATTTATATCATACTGTTGCCCGTGTTTATGTTCCAGAAAAGTATTCATTTGGATTCTCGGATGATGCAACAATTAACTTTTATCCTGACATTGAAATGTATAATTTTGTTGAATTAGGTAGCGGTAAGTTATTTGCTTCTATTGAGCCGGAGAGTCAGGCGTTTTTACAGGTGCTGGATGATAATGATAAGGACGTGAGTGATGAGTATTTTTCTGTAGTTAATAACCAGATAGTTCTGGCTAAAACCGTGATGCCTTCAATGTTGACAGTGAATACGGCGGCTATCAGGCAGGACTGTTTGTGTTATTTGATGGAGAAAATAAGTATTCCCGATCAGCGATTATAGTTTTGGTAAAAGAGGTTCTATTTTCTTTGCCGGTAAAGGCTTGCTAAACAGGAAGCCCTGAATTGCATCACAGGCATTAGCACCGAGAAACTCCAGTTGTTCCTGAAGTTCTACACCTTCTGCAATAATATCCATCCCCAGGCCATGAGCCATGGTAATAATAGCTTTTACCAGTGTTGCATCTTCGTGATCTGTTTTTATATCTTTTATAAATGCGCGATCAATCTTAAGTGTATCAATTGGAAAACGTTTCAGATAACTTAAAGATGAATAACCTGTGCCAAAATCATCCAGTGATAGCTTGATGCCCAGGGATTTTATTTTTTTCAGGCGATCCAGTGCCATGTCAGGTTCAAGAATAATAGCGCTTTCTGTTAGTTCAACACCCAGAAATTTAGCAGGCATACCCGTTTCTTTTAAAGTGTTTTTAATGATTTGTTGCAGATTGCTCTGCCTTAGTTGTTTGGCAGACAGGTTAACGGATATGATCAGTGGCCGGTAACCCTCCTCTATCCATTTCGCGCCCTGTAGACAGGCCTGATATAAAATCCATTCGCCAATCGCCTGTATCTGTCCGGTTTCTTCGGCCAGTGGTATAAATAATGCTGGAGAAATAAATCCTTTTTCAGGGTGTTTCCACCGAACCAGAGCTTCGAGTCCGATTACCTGACCTGTAATAACTGAAACTTGTGGCTGATAATAAATTTGAAATTCATCATTAGTTAACGCCTTGCGCAGACTGTTGCCTAAAATGAGCTGCTGAGCTGCGGCTTCATTCATTGATTGTGTGTAATACTGAAAATTATTTCGGCCCTGATCTTTAGCGTAATACATGGCGGCATCAGCGTTTTTCAGTAAGCTGTCAACATCTTTACCATCATCCGGGTAGAGCGCAATACCGATACTGGTTGAGGTAAATACTTCCTGTTGCTCTATTTGTATAGGCTGGCTTATTTCGTTAACCAGGCGTTCGGCTATTCGATTAACAATCTTAAGGTCAACAATGCTTTCCAGTAGAATAATGAATTCATCACCACCCAGACGAGCAATTGACGGGTTGATTGGGGCGTTGCTATTGATAGTCACCGAATCGGAGCTTCTAATGCAGTTTTGTAAGCGTTCAGCAGTGGCCTGTAAAAGTTTATCGCCGACACTGTGTCCGAGTGTGTCGTTAATCAGTTTGAAGCGATCAAGATCAAGAAACATAACGGCCAGCTTAGTGCTGTTACGTTTTGCACTTGCAATACAGTGAGTTACCCGGTCTTTGAATAAATGATTGTTCGGCAGACCCGTCAGGCTGTCATGGTATGCCATATAGGCCATCTGGTCTTCAGTCAGTTTCTTTTCTGATATATCACGGATTAAGGCAATTACCTGATCGCTTTTTATTAGCATCATACGAACTTC
>JAPHQX010000036.1 GCA_026196035.1 Gammaproteobacteria bacterium | reverse complement strand
GCGTTCATTTGCGGAAAATCTTATATGTTTACTAGAAAGTCTTATTTTTTTAACTAAAAAAAATTTATGTCTGAATTAATTATCCAGAAATCTGTCATCGAAAACGCCCCGAAAGCGATTTTTATCATGGGGCCCACCGCTTCAGGTAAAACAGATCTTGCTGTTGAGTGTGTCAGGCAATTTCCCTGCGACATTATCAGTGTTGATTCGGCACTGGTGTATAAACACATGGATATAGGTACGGCAAAGCCGGATGACTCTGTGTTGCATGAGGCGCCCCATCGACTGATTAATATCATCGAGCCCACTGAAGCTTATTCGGCGGCCAGTTTTAGAAAAGATGCCTTGAGAGAAATGACGGATATTACAGCCTCCGGGCGTATACCTGTGCTGGCCGGTGGCACCATGCTGTATTACAAGGCTCTGCAGGAAGGTCTTTCTCCTTTACCGTCAGCGGATACCAGTATTCGACAGGAAATAGAGCAACAGGCCGAGGAAAAAGGCTGGGAGATTATGCATCAGATGCTGGCTGAAGTGGATCCAGAGTCAGCCCGGCGTATTCATATGAATGATCCTCAGCGAATTCAGCGCGCCCTCGAAGTGTATAGAATGACCGGGCAGAGCATGACGGAGCTCTGGCAGAACCAGCAACAGGAACCACTGCCTTATGATGTGATTAAAATTGCCCTGGTACCGGATGATCGTGAGCAGTTACGCCAGAAAATAGCCGAGCGTTTTTATTTAATGCTGGAGCAGGGGCTGGTGAATGAGGTGAGGTCATTAATGGCCAGAGGTGACCTGAATCTGGACATGCCCTCTATGCGATGTGTGGGTTATCGTCAGGTATGGGAGCACCTGGAGGGTAAGATGGATTATGACGAAATGATCGAAAAAGCCATCAATGCCACCCGGCAACTGGCTAAACGTCAGCTTACCTGGCTCAGAAAGGAACAAATGTGTAATTTTTTTGATACAAACCGGTTAATTTGGCCGGAAATCATGAAAAAGCTGAAATATTCACTATCCTTATAGCTATCGAAAGATACCATGCTGACCCGTAGTAAGTCTTTAAATATTAGTTAATTCTAATATTTAGGCGCTATAATAATGTAATGCTGTATACATAAAAATGGGTAATACTAAAACAATAATAAGTGGGAGAGGAAAATGTCCAAAGGGCAATCATTGCAAGAACCCTTCCTTAATGCGCTACGAAAAGAACGAGTGCCTGTTGCCATCTATCTAGTCAATGGCATCAAGTTGCAGGGGCAGGTTGAATCATTTGATCAGTTTGCAGTACTGCTTCGTAACACCGTTACGCAAATGGTTTATAAACACGCTATATCGACTGTTGTTCCGGCCCGGCCCGTTAAATGGGCTACCGGTTTAGATGATAGTGATAGTGACGGGCCAGGAAACGCCTGACCTGAAAAGCTGATCAAGCAAGAACAACGGCCGCTCTTATAGCGGCCGTTTTGCGTGTATAATGGCATTCATGCATATGCGATTTTTAAAAGAGGCAATAACGATTGTTTGAACGCCCAGGTATTGGTGAGCGGGCTATTCTGGTTCATATGGATTTAAATGACGAGCATCGTCGTGAGAATCTAAATGAATTTAAAGAACTGGCAACTTCGGCTGGCGCCAGTGTGGTTGATGTTGTGACTACTCGTCGTTATTCACCGGATCCCAAATATTTTATTGGCCGTGGCAAGGCTGATGAAATTCTACAGCTGATTGAAGCAAACCAGATTGATCTGGTGCTATTTAATCATGCCCTGAGTCCATCCCAGGAACGAAATCTCGAGGGCCTGTTCAAGTGTCGGGTGCTGGATAGAACCGGACTGATACTGGATATCTTTGCCCAGAGAGCCAGAACATTTGAAGGTAAGTTGCAGGTTGAGCTGGCTCAGCTTAAGCATTTATCAACCCGTTTAATACGCGGCTGGACCCATCTTGAGCGTCAGAAGGGGGGTATAGGTTTAAGAGGGCCGGGTGAAACCCAGCTGGAAACGGATCGGCGTTTGCTCGGTCAGCGTATGAAACAGATTAACAAACGCCTGACCAAAGTACGTAAGCAAAGGGAGCAGGGACGACAGGCCCGTCAGAAAGCCGAAGTGCCGACTATCGCACTGGTCGGTTATACCAATGCGGGTAAATCAACCCTGTTTAATATGCTGACCGAGTCAGATGTTTATGCTCAGGATCAGTTATTCGCAACCCTGGATCCCACCTTAAGACGACTGGAATTAAATGACGGTCAGTCAGTGATTATGGCGGATACCGTAGGTTTTATTCGTCATTTGCCTCATGATCTGGTTGAAGCGTTTCGTTCTACCCTTCAGGAAACCGAGCAGGCCCATCTATTGCTGCATATTATTGATGCGGCTGATGAATTACGCCTGGATAATATTGATGCGGTTGATGGCGTGCTTAAAGAGATTGGTGCCGATGAAGTCCCTCAGATACAGATCATGAACAAGATTGATTTGCTTGAAGTTGAACCTCGAGTTGAAACCAGTGATGAAGGCAAGGTGACCCGTATCTGGCTTTCTGCCGAAACGGGTGCCGGACTGGATCTACTAAAACAGGTGCTGGTTGATTATTTCTGGCAGGATCAGGTGATCGGGCATTTGTGTTTATCGCCTCAGCAGTCCAGAGTCAGAGCCCTGTTGTATGACATTAATGCAGTTCAGTCTGAAGAAGTTGATGCATCAGGTAATTATCTATTACAAATTAATATTGCCAGACGGGATTTATTGCAATTAGCCAGCCGGGAAAATATTCCGCAGAATGTGTTATTTCCTGAACCTTTACAACCCTCACTTGTCCACGCCAGTTGACCCATCTATGAATTTGCATAAGGTGTAATTTCAAATTTAACGGGTTACAATGCGCGTTCTTTATTAAACCAATAATATTGTGGAGTCAGCTAATGGCCTGGAATGAACCGGGTGGCAATAAGAATCAGGATCCATGGGGTAATCGTGGGAATGATCAGGGGCCACCAGATTTAGATGAAGTATTTCGTAAGTTTCAGGAAAAACTGGGTGGTATATTTGGTGGTAAAGGCCCCAGAGGGCCTGGTCGAGGTGCGGGCGCAGCGGGCGGTTATGGTTTAGGTGTTATTGCACTGGTCATTATTTCGGTCTGGATGTTAACCGGGCTGTATAAACTGGAAGAAGCTGAGCGCGGTATTATTCTACGTTTTGGTAAACATGTTGATACCACTCAGAAAGGTTTGCACTGGCATTGGCCGGCACCGATTGAGAGTGTTACCAAAGTGAATGTATCTGAGCGTCAACAGTTTGCTGTTAAGGCAACCATGCTGACTCAGGATGAAAATATTGTTGATATTGAAGGATCTGTTCAATATCAGATTTCTGATGCACCTAATTATATGTTTAATGTTCGTTTCCCTGAAAATACCCTGTCTCAGGCGACTGAAAGTGCATTAAGGCAGGTTATCGGTCGTAGTAAGATGGATTTTGTTATGACAGAAGGTCGTGATGAAATTGCTTCGCGGATTAAAGAAAATATTCAGGAAATCCTTGATCAGTATGGAACCGGTATCAGTGTTTTCGAGGTTAATATCCAGGCTGCAAATCCGCCACAGCAGGTGCGTGATGCCTTCCAGGATGTAACTCAGGCACGAGAAGATAAAGAACGTCTGATTAATGAATCACAGGCCTATCGTAATGAAGTCATTCCAACCGCTCGTGGTCAGGCGGCTCGTCTTCGTGAAGAAGCCGATGGTTATAAGCAGGAAGTGATTGCCCGATCAGAAGGTGAAGCTCAGCGTTTCACACAACTGCTGGCAGAGTACAAAAAAGCACCTGCAGTTACTCGCGATAGAATATATCTGAGTACGGTTGAGTCTGTATTATCTAACGCATCAAAAGTAATGATTGATGTTGAAGGGGGTAATAACCTGCTTTATTTGCCACTGGATAAAATTATTAGAAATGATGCAGTAAGTTCACAGATACCCGTCAATATTCAAATTCCAAAATCAGGTGAAGGCCATAGGTCTGCGATTTCAGAAAGTGATCGTAGCCGTATTGGATTAAGAACAAGGGAGACACGATAATGTTTAGATCAATGGCTCTCTTTTTAATACCTGTTGTTTTACTCGTTCTGGGATCAACCATATTTTTCGTTGATGAACGGGAACTGGCTATCAAATTTAAATTCGGTGAAATTATCGAGGCTGACTATACACCGGGCATGCATTTTAAAATTCCGTTTATTAATAATGTTAAGAAATTTGATAAACGTATTCTGACTATCGATGCGAAAGCAGAAAGTTTCTTCACAGGCGAGAAAAAAGACCTGATTGTCGATTCCTATGTTAAATGGCGTATCAAAGATGTCGTTGAGTATTACAAAAAAACCGGTGGTGATGAATTACGGGCGGGTAGCCTGTTGTATCAGACAATCAAAAAAGGTTTACGTGATGAATTTGGTAAGCGCACTATCCAGGAAGTGGTAGCCGGTGACCGAACTGAAATCATGGGTGTAATGACAGAACTGGCCAGCGAAAAAGCTAAAACACTGGGCATAGAAGTTGTCGATGTGCGCATCAAGCGTATCGATCTACCTGCCTCGGTCAGTAACTCGGTTTATAGTCGTATGCGTGCAGAGCGTGAACGTGTCGCCAGAGATTTCAGATCGAAAGGTGCTGAGTCTGCTGAACGTATTCGAGCCGATGCCGATCGTCAAAGTAAGGTTATACTGGCAGAAGCTTATCGTGACTCTGAAGTGGTACGCGGTGAAGGTGATGCAAAGGCAACTGAGACTTATGCCAAAGCCTATGGTAAAAACCCTGAGTTCTATCGTTTCACACGCAGTATGGATGCTTATAAGAATACTTTTTCAGGCAAGGAAGATATTATGTTGCTTGAGCCTGGTTCAGAGTTCTTCCGTTATTTCAATAATGCGGCTGGTAAAGCAAAGAAGTAACTTTAGCTAATTAATAAGATAAAATGCCGGATGAGTTTTCATCCGGCATTGTTGTGACTGGGCAAGGTAGATATTGTGTGGGATGAATTATTTATAGCGTTAGCCCTGGTGCTGGTGATTGAAGGTATTATGCCTTTTGTCAGCCCACACAGCTGGCGAAATACCATGTTGCAGGCCAGCCAGTTGCCAGATAAAGTTTTGCGCGCCATTGGTCTGGTCAGCATGTTGCTGGGTGTATTGTTACTTTACGTGTTGCATTGAGTTTATAAATATATGGTTACAAATGAGCGTTGGTTGTTACCTCAGGGTATAGAGGAATCTTTACCTGCTGAAGCTGCAAAGCTGGAAGGTTTACGTCGTAAGCTTCTGGATATGTATGCGTCCTGGGGATATCAGCTGGTGATGCCGCCTTTTATTGAATATCTTGAATCTTTATTGACCGGTACCGGTCATGATCTTGATTTACAGACGTTTAAACTTATTGATCAGCTCAACGGCCGTTCACTGGGTGTACGTGCTGATATGACACCTCAGGTTGCGCGTATTGATGCTCATCAGTTCAAAAAAGATATTCCCAATCGACTGTGTTACATAGGTACAGTCTTGCACACTCGCCCTGATGGTTTTGGCGGTAGTCGTAGCCCGTTACAGGTTGGTGCTGAAATATACGGTCATGCCGGTGTCGAAAGTGATGTTGAAGTGTTGTGTCTGATGCTGGAAACATTTAACACGGCGGGTGTTGAAAATGTTTTTGTTGATATTGGTCATGTCGGTATTTTTCGTGGACTGGCCAGACAGGCAGAGCTGGATAAGGATGCTGAAGCACGATTATTTGAAATGCTACAGCGTAAGGCGATTCCTGAAATAGAACAGTTTCTGGCTGAATCCGCTATTAAGGAAGATGTTAAACAGATGTTGCGTGCCCTTGCTGATTTGCATGGTGATACATCTGTATTAACAAAAGCAGAACAGGTTTTTTCAAAAGCAGATACATCGGTTAAAGATGCATTGAGTTATCTAGTTTCAACAGCAGACAAGTTACAGCAGCGCATGGATAATGTGCGTTTGCATTTTGATCTTGCAGAGTTGCGTGGTTACCACTATCAAACAGGTATAGTGTTTGCTGCATTTGTTGCGGGTCATGGACAGGAAATTGCTCGTGGTGGGCGTTATGATGATATTGGTAAGGTGTTTGGACGTGCGCGACCAGCCACAGGATTCAGTACAGATCTTAAAAGTTTAGTTGATTTGTCGACAAGTATTCATCAGATTAATTCTTCTTCAGTTATTTATGCGCCGTTGAGTGACGATAATTCGTTACGTATGGCAGTAACTGAATTAAGAGCAAAAGGTAAGAAGGTCATTGAGGCGTTGCCCGGTCAGACGACAGGTGCTGCTGAGATGAATTGTGATCAGATTTTAGTCCAGCGTGATGGGCAATGGTTAGTAGAGAAGGCATAAACTTATGGGTAAGAATGTAGTTGTTCTGGGTAGTCAGTGGGGCGATGAAGGTAAGGGTAAAATTGTTGACCTGTTAACCGATCGTGCAGCAGCGGTAGTTCGTTTTCAGGGTGGCCATAATGCTGGTCATACACTGGTTATAGGCGATAAGAAAACAGTATTACATCTGGTTCCTTCGGGTATTTTACGTGATAACGTAATGTGTCTGATCGGTAACGGTGTGGTGTTGTCTCCGTCAGCATTATTTGAAGAAATTGAAATGCTGGAAAAAGAAGGCATACCTGCCAGTCAGCGGCTGAAAATCTCAGAAGCCTGTCCACTGATCATGCCATATCATGTTGCTTTAGATCAGGCGCGAGAAATCGCCCGCGGTAAAAAAGCCATAGGTACGACAGGGCGTGGTATTGGTCCTGCCTATGAAGATAAAGTTTCACGTCGAGGTTTACGTGTTGGTGATCTTCTGGATGTGGAATCATTTGCTGAAAAATTAAAAGGTGTTATGGAATATCATAACCACGCACTGGTACATTATTTTAAAGCCGAAGCCGTAGATTATCAGACAGTACTGGATGAAATTATGGCGATGCGTGACAAGATCGTTTCCATGATTGAGGATATCCCGGCAACGCTTTACAACCTGCGTAAAGACGGTGCCAATATCATGTTTGAAGGTGCCCAGGGGACTTTGCTGGATATCGATCAGGGTACCTATCCTTATGTCACTTCATCCAACTGTACAGCGGGGGGTGCCTGTACCGGTTCAGGTGTCGGTCCCCGTGATCTGGATTATATTCTGGGTATCACCAAAGCCTATACCACCCGTGTAGGTGCGGGTCCTTTCCCGACTGAACTGTTTGATGATGTGGGTCAGTATCTGGGTGAAAAAGGCCATGAGTTTGGTGCTACCACTGGGCGTAGTCGTCGTTGTGGCTGGTTTGATGGTGTGGCCTTAAGACGAGCGGCTCAGGTTAACAGTATTACCGGTTTGTGTATTACCAAACTGGACGTGTTAGATGGTCTGGAGAAACTGCAAATCTGTACCGGTTATGAATATGAAGGCAAAATCCTGGATCTTCCACCCGTCGGTGCCGATGCCATTGAAAAATGCAAACCAATATATGAAGAAATGCCGGGCTGGTCAGAGTCAACAGTGGGCAAGCGTTCGCTGGATGATTTACCTGCTAATGCGAAAGCCTATCTTAAACGTCTGGAAGAAATTGTAGACGTGCCGGTTGATATTGTTTCTACAGGCCCGGAAAGAGATGAGACCATTGTTCTAAGAAATCCATATGAATAATTAGAAGAGTCATCTGATGTATAAAAAAGCCCCGATTTTCGGGGCTTTTTTTGTGTGGATAAGATTATTATTTTTGTGAGTATTGAGTGTTTTCTGGTCGTGCGCTAAAGAGTCGATTTCATACTATACTTAATTTCTAGGTTATTATCATGGACTTGCGATAACAACCAGATAATTTATGAGTTAACAAGAATAGAATGAATTTAAAAAATAAAGAATATCTTTTTTTAGCAGTTTTTTTTCTGCTGTTTCTGGTAGTGATTGGTTTTGTTGCTTATGTCAGCTTCAGAGAGCATGAACTGCATGAAGGCGTCTTTGTTGAATTGCGAGAAAGGCATGAGCTTTCAGAAAAAAAAGGTGAGCTGATTAGTGATTTATATCAGAACGCCGGTTATCTGGGTATGATTCATAATTTTAAAAATGTAATTTTAAGAAAAGATGCAGATTATCTCAATCTTGTAGAAGCAAATATTTCGAATGCGCTGGCCATAATAAGCGCTTATCAACTAATTAACCTGCAGGAAAATGAGCTGGCTGCCTTATTAGCCGTTAAAAATATTGTAAATCAATATCAGAAAAAGATCGTTCTAGTTGATGAGTTAATTAAATCAGGTGCAAGTAACCATCAGATTGATCGTCAGGTTTCCGTTGATGATGATCATGCTCTGGCCGCACTTAATTCTTTGCATCATATATGGCACCATGAATTTGAATTACTGGAATCGCAACAGGATGAGGTGCTTGAGGAGCTTCAGGATTTATCACATTTTGGTGCGCATAGTTTTCCCCTGTATGTATTGCTGGGTTTTGGGTTTGTTGGTTTTTTGTACAGGTATATGGGGCAGCTTCATGTAGCAGAACATAAAATGACACAAGGAGAGGGATTCATATCGGATATTATTTTTAGTAGTGCAGAGGCAATTATTACCATTGATGGCTCTGGTGCGATTGAGCTTTTTAATCCTGCAGCAGAAAAATTATTTTCTTATTCGGCTGATGAGGTTATTGGTAAGGATGTTTCAATTATTATGCCGGTTGATGAACGAGAAGCTCATAAGCAGTATGTTGAAAAATCTGATCTCTATGAAACGCGTATCATACATAAAGTACGTGAGCTTCAAGGTCTGCGAAAAGACGGTTCGTGTTTTCCTCTGGAGCTCAATGTATCACGTATGAAGCATCATAGTGAGCCACATTATATCGGTGTCTGTCGTGATATTACTGAGCGTATGGAAATCGAAAAAAATAGAGCTGAAGCTCAGCACGCAGTAGAACTGGCATTGATTGATGCTGAGAAGGCCAGCCAGGCCAAAAGTCAGTTTCTCTCCAGTATGAGTCATGAATTACGCACACCTTTAAATGCGGTTATTGGGTTTTCACAAATCATACAAATGAATGCTGAGAATAATTTAACCGAAGATCAGTTGAAGAATGTAGGTGAAATTGAAAATGCAGGAAATCACCTCCTGCAGCTCATTAATGATGTGCTTGATTTATCAAAAATCGAGTCGGGTTATCTGGACCTGAATATAGAACCTGTGGCACTGACTGATCTTATGTCTCAGTGTGAAATTATTATTTCACCACTACTGGAAAAATACCGTATCATATATGATTATGACCGAGAGAAATGTGATCAGATTATTTTTAATACAGACCATTTGCGCCTTAAGCAGGTGTTATTAAATCTTCTTACTAATGCCTGTAAATATAATAAGCCAGGGGGCAAGGTTAAGACGCATTGTGAGCTTAATAATGATTCACTGCGGATTAGTGTTATTGATACCGGGATGGGTATTAATAATTCAGAAATCAAGGAATTATTTGAACCATTTAATCGTATGGGTGCTGAATGTGGTCAGATCGAGGGTACAGGTATAGGTTTAAATATCACACTTAAACTGGTTGAATTACTGGGTGGTAATCTCGGAGTAGAAAGTACACTGGGTAAGGGCAGTCATTTCTGGATCGATCTCCCGTTGAATTATTATCCGGAAAAAGTTTAACTACAACCAGGAGATAAATATTCTAACGGCTACAGATTGAGTATTAGTCATATTTTATGCTGCTATCTGTTTTCTATAATTAGTTTCAGTTTTAGATCTCTCCACATATAAAAACTGCTGGCAAAGAGAAGTGATAGCAGGAGTGAATAATTCCACTCAATAATATTTTCACTTTCATAAGTATTGATTTCTGTATATGACATCACAACACTGGTTAGCCCCAGTATCAGTATCATGCTCACTATAGTAGTCTGGTAGCGAATAATACGACGTGTAATCGGAATCTTGTGATTTTTTATTTTCAGTTTGTTGACGTGATTAATCATTAACAAGTGTGCCAGTGGTGTGAGTGAAAAATAGAAAATCACACCATAGCGTCTCATGAATCGATAGATAGACCCGGTTGATCCCAGAAAATCGATATAAACAATCAGAAATATAGCACCGCAAGTACCTAGCCAGAAAATGATCCTGGAAATTTTTACAGGCTGCTTATCAAGTTTATTAATCCAGAGTTTTACCAGCCACCAGTAGTAAATTAGCAGTACAGCATAAAACATCATCAGACCACGAAATAAAAACAGGGCATCACCATGACGTGCAGCACGGCTGATACTGGTACAGCCCTCTATATAGGGTATACACCAGGGCACATGGTTTGCTGATGCGCTGATTAAATAGGCCGTATTGGCTGAAATCAGGGGTATTAGAGTGATGAATGCTGCAATTATTCGTGGTTGCATTAGTTTCTCGATATGACGAGTTGGTGAAAACTGTTTCACTGTATTTTAGAGTGATAAGCCGGTCACATTGTTATCAAATACTGTGTTTATCCTTAGTATTGTTCAATTTTCGACCAGTATAAACCCGTGTCTTAAGTTGTTGATTTATCAGCTCTTTTAAATTACCCTTTAGTCCGCATCAGAAGGTTCAGGATAAATATAAACTGGAGTGACATTTACTTGAGCTAGAACAAAGAAAATAAGCATATTCTAATATATTAAATAACTATAGGGTCATTCAAAAAACTTTGGATGAATTTTAATTCCTTACAACTAGGAGAATTACCATGATGAAAGCAGTGGTTGGTTTCATAACTGGTATTGTGTTTGTCGGCATTGCAGGCTGGAACATGGCTGATGTAATGATGCTCCGTGAGATTCAAAGTCCTTACGGTGTTGAAGAAACAGCAGCTCGCATTCAGCGCAATATTCAATCCCTTTCAGCAAACGGCTGGACTCTGTCAGGCTTAAGAAATCCTGCGAAAGCTATAGCCAAGTCAGGCTCTAATGTCCCCCCCGTTTTACTGGTTGAGGCCTGTAGTACCAAGTATTCGGGTCCCATTCTAGGAGAGGATAAAACACGTATACTGTCAATCCTTATGCCATGCACCATTACCGTATATAAGAAAGACGATGGAAAAACTTATATCGGTCTGATGAATGCAGGGCTGATGGGTAAAATGTTTGGAGTAGGCGATATCATGGCCCAGGTGGCTAAAGATCAGGTGATATTTACTACATTTGATCCCAAGAAACCTGCGCCTCCATTAATCAAAATTAAACCCGGAGGCGGTGGTGCTGGTGGTAAAAGTGCAGATGGCTGCTAAATACTATCTAGCTTGAGAATGCCCAAACATCCCCATTGAGGAGGCAACATGTTGAAATTTAATTACAAAGGTCTTTCGCTTGCTATGGCCTTTGTCATGAGTCTGGGAATCAGCTGGTCAGTACAGGCCAGCGATGCCAAGGCGCCTGATAAAGTACCCACTCCATCAGCCGCCGCTGATGTATTCGGTATAGCCGTTGATGAGAAAGTAAAAAAATCCACAGCAGATCATTCCAAGTTCAAGGAACTGCAGGTGGACTTTAAAGATGGTCCTGCCGTTACCAAGGCCTGTATTAGCTGTCACACAGAGGCATCTAAACAGTTACATAAAACCAAGCACTGGAACTGGGATTACATTAACGCAGATACCAAACAGCATCTGGGTAAGAAAAATGTAATCAACAACTTCTGTACTTCAGTACCTTCAAATTACAAATTCTGTACAGCCTGCCACATTGGTTATGGCTGGGAAGATGATAAGTTTGATTTTACGGCAGAAGAAAAAGTGGACTGTCTGGTTTGTCATGACACCACCGGCGGTTATAAAAAACTACCGGGTCTGGCTGGACATCCCAACTACAAGACTATGGAATGGCCTCCACATTCAGGTAAATTCAGACCACCCACTGATCTGAAACGTGTAGCCCAGAGTGTAGGTAAAACCAGTCGTGCAACCTGTGGTGCCTGTCACTTCCGTGGCGGTGGCGGTGATGCGGTTAAACACGGTGATCTTGATAGCACATTGACTAACCCTGATCGTCATCTGGATATTCACATGGATGCCAAAGGCCTGGATTTCTCCTGCGCCAAATGTCATACCAGTGATAGCCATGAAGTCGCTGGTAGTCGTTATGAGCCCACTGCAGTTGATGACAAGGGTACCTTGATTCGTGGTAGCAAGGATGAACGTAATGCCGCTACCTGTGTTGCCTGTCATGGTAATGTGCCTCATTCAGGCGAGTTTGCAAAAATGAATGAGCATACAGACAAGCTGGCCTGTCAGACATGCCATATTCCTGCTTATGCCCGTGGTGACAAACACACCAAGATGACCTGGGACTGGTCAACACTGGGTGAAATGGATGAACAGGGTAAGCCCAAAAAGATCTGGGGTAGTGAAGGTAAGGTTCTTTATGACAGTAAAAAAGGTAACTTTACTTATGACCGTTACGTAATCCCTGAGTATCAGTGGTTCAATGGTGATGTTGAATTCACACTGGCAGATACAAAAGTTGATCCTACCAAGGTATTGAAGATCAATTCTTTCAAAGGTAGTCCTGATGATGGTAAATCACGCATCTGGCCCACAAAAGTGTTCCGTGGCAAACAGATGTTTGATAAAGGTAATAACACTTTAGTCATTACCAGTCTGTCAGACGATCCTAAAACAGCCTTATGGAAAAACTTCGATATTAATAAAGCGGTTGAATACGGTATGCAGTATGCGGGTCGTGACTTTAGTGGTGATGTTGGCTGGATAGAAACTGAAATGAGCTGGCCAATAACTCATATGGTTGCACCTAAAGAAGATGTTGTTGACTGTCATCAGTGTCATACAGAAAACGGCAGACTCGCCGGTATCGAAGGTATCTATATACCCGGTGCCAATAATACACCTTTAATCGACAAGTTAGGTTTCCTGGCAGCCTTCCTGACCCTGGTTGGTGTGTTGATTCACGGTGCGATTCGCTACTTCATGCATAAGAGAGGAGGCTAAGACAATGGCTGAAAGAATCTATATATTCAAACGTTTCGAACGTTTCTGGCACTGGTCTCAGGCCCTGCTCATTATTTTCATGATGCTAACCGGCTTTGAGGTTCATGGTGTATACAGTCTGTTCGGCTTCCAGGCGGCAACGGAGTTACATACCATTGCGGCCTGGACGCTGGTTTCTCTTTGGGTGTTTGCCATTTTCTGGCACTTCACCACAGGAGAATGGAAACAGTACATCCCCACTATGGAGAAAGTGGATCAGATGCTGAAGTTTTACCTGACCGGTATCTTCACTGATGCACCACATCCATTTAAACAAACCACAGTGCGCAAACATAATCCATTGCAACGTCTGGCTTATCTGTTTGTGCTAGCTATCATTAACCCATTGATCTGGACAACAGGCTGGTTCTATCTGTTTTACGGTTCATGGGGAAACTGGGGTTTTGGCTGGTTAAGTCTTGAATGGGTCGCATTTTTCCATGTGATTGCCGCATTTATGATGCTGATATTTTTTATCGCTCATATATATCTGGCAACTGCAGGTCATACTGTGACTTCACACATCAAGGCGATGATTACTGGCTGGGAAGAGGTTGAAGATTGAGGAGCCCTGGCCGGAAAGCTCCTGAACTAATAATGGACTATAGAAAATAAAACAGGGACGCAACCAACCACAAATGGCAAGCATTGGGGATTCCGGCAACGGAATCCCCTTTCTTGAATTGAAGCACTATTAATGAAAAACATAATTAAAATTCTTTTGTTTTTGATGCTACTGACAAAAAGTCTGTATGCAGATGAAATAGAACCTATTCCTCATGTCAGCAAAAAGGCACAGGATAGTTTTGTTTTTGATTATGCCTATGCTGATTTGCATCGGGCTTTTGCTATTGCACCAGGCGGTGCCTGGTCGTGGAATTCCGGTAGTCCCAGTGTTGAGGACGCGGAAAAAGCCGCGCTTGAATCATGTGCAAAATATACAGAACAACCCTGTGTATTATATGCAACAGATAATAATATCGTTTTTGATCGTCAGGCATGGAATCAGTTATGGGGGCCTTATAAAACAGCTCAGCAGGCTGAAAACTCCGAAACAGGAATTTTTGTCGGGCAAAAATTTTATGACCTGGCATTTACTGATTCACAGGGTGTTAAAACATCTATTAGTGACAAGCGAGGAAAGGTCCTGTTCGTGCATTTCTGGGGCTGCTGGTGTCCATCCTGTCAGTATGAATTCACTACGCTGATTGATATGTATCGTATCATCAGAGACACCATGGAGGGGGATGTCGAGTTTGTTGTATTACAGGCTCGTGAACCGATTAGTGACGCAAGGAAATGGGCAAAAAAGAATGGCTTTGATGCTTTGCCATTATCTGATTCTGGAGTTAAAAGTACTGATGATAAGGAGTTTTATCTGAACGATGGCAGTAGAATTGCCGATCGAAAAATATCAAAAGTATTTCCATCCAGTTATGTGCTGGATAAAAACGGTATTGTTATATTTTCTCATAGCGGTTCAGTGTTGAACTGGAGTGAGTATGTGCCCTTCTTTAGAGATGCAGTGCAGCGGTCAGGCAAGTAGTCGTTATTTTTTTTGATATAGATTATCAATTAGTTTAACAAGCTGAAAATCTCTTTCTGTTATACCATTAGCTTCATGTGTGGACAGGTCGATTGTGACTTTGTTATATACATTAAACCATTCCGGGTGATGATTCAGGTTCTCGGCAGCTGCGGCTACCTGGCTCATAAATTCAAAAGCTTCGATAAAGTTTTTAAATTTAAATTTTCTGTGTAATTTTCTGTTTTTAATGATCCATTTCGAATGCTGTTTTATGAATTCATCTATTTCTTTGTCTGTTGATTTTAATAACATTGCCTGGCTCCAGGCTGTTGAAAGATGATGGCTAATAATTTGTGATATGGATTATTTAATGATGGGTTCAGGGCGAGAAAAATAATAGCCCTGAGCATAATCAATTTCAAGTTCTTTCAGGATGTCGACTGTATGTTCATCTTCGACATATTCCGCGATGGTCTTCTTGTCCATTACCTTGCCAATTTCATTAATCGATTTAACCATTGCGCGATTCACTTTGTTGGTTGTAATGTCCTGTACAAATACGCCATCGATTTTTATGAAGTCGACAGGCAAAGCTTTCAAATAGCCGAACGACGATACACCACTACCAAAATCATCCAGTGCGAACAGAAATCCTGTTTTCTTGAGTTCACGCATAAAGTGACTGGCTTTAATCAGATTTTTAATGGCAACTGTTTCGGTTATTTCAAAGCATATTATATTTGCAGGTATTTTATATTGATCGAGCTGTTCATGTATGAATGAAATAAAGACAGAGTCTGTTATTGAATAACCGGATAGATTAATGCTGCATAAACTTATTTTGTTTTCAAGATCTGATAAGGATGCCAGCCATTGGAAGGTATTGCTAACCACCCATTTGTCGATGGGTAGCATAAGATTGTAATGTTCAGCAGCAGGAATAAACTGGTCAGGTGTGATAATGCTGTCATCATTATCTTTCATTCTTAAAAGAATTTCGCAATGTATCTTGCCTGTATCTTTCAGGTCTGATAGGGGTTGAATATTCTGTTTATATAACTGGAACTGGTTTTCTTCAAGGCTGCGCTGAATCTTGTTAACCATGCTCATTTCGCCGCGTCTTTCTGCAAGTTCCTTGTCGTTTGTCCTAAATACATGGAAGCGACTGCCGCCTTCTTCCTTGGCCTTATAGCATGCGGTATCTGCAGCTGACATGAGTTCGGCATAATTAATGCCACTGCCTACTATGGGTACCATGCCAATACTCACAGCCGTGTTAAATATTTCATCATTCCAGTAGAAGCGAAACTGCCTGATGGATTCTATAATTTTCCCTGCAATATCACGGGCTTTTTCCAGGGGGCATAGATCAAGCATGATGGCAAATTCATCTCCACCCAGACGCGCGAGAGTGTCAATTGCTCTAATTTCGGCTTCTAGTAACGGGCCAATTTGTCTAAGTAGTTCATCGCCGGCGCTATGGCCGTGACTATCATTAATGACTTTAAACTGGTCAAGATCCAGATATAACAGACAATGCTGATCATTTTGACTGGCCTGCTCAATAATATCTGCCATTCGAGCTTCAAATTCACGTCTATTGATAAGTCCGGTCAGGCTATCATGGGCGGCCTGATAAATGAGTTTCTCTTTTAGCTCGTGAGCTTCGGTAAGGTCGCGCAAATATGCGGTGAAATAAATCTCTTCATCGACATCAATCCTGTTAATGGCTAACTCAATGGGAAACTCATTGCCATTAGCATGTATAGCCGTTGTTTCCACTCGTCTACCCATTATAGTTGATGAGCCTGTTTCAACCTGTCTGGCCAGTTGTTTATGATGTGGTTCACGCATATTGGCTGGAATAATAAGTTCAGCTAAATCATGACCAATCATCTGTTCACGGCTATAACCAAACATTTCAATAGTAGCCGGATTGATTTCTGTTACCAGACCTTCTGAATTAATGGTAATGATACTGTCGAGAGCAGATTTCATGATGGCAGAGTTTCTTGATTCACTGGACGTAAGTGCGCTCATGGCAAGATCTTTTGCAGTCACTTCACGGCGTAAGTATATGTAGCTTGCTACGATACCAGCAAAACCAAATAACCAGATGATAAAGAAATCCTGATTCTCGGCATGGATCTCATTCTCCTGCTGCTCAAGCATTTCTGCCATGGGTAAGGAAACACCGACGCCTCCACCTAGTTGTCCAATTTTGAAATCTTTATGGCAGAGCAGGCAGCCGTCATTAGTTATCAGTGGCTGCATGAGTCTTAAATATGGCTCGCCATGAATATTTGTAAATTCAAAAACTTCCTTAACGCCTTTGGCTAACTCAAACAGGGCTTCCTTTTCCCAGTCGTCAGGGGCGTTTTCAGGGCGAAGTGGATTAAGGCTGGTGACACTACCTGATACACCATAAAGATTACTGAATTTCTCATCCAGTTCTCGGACGATACGTGCCGGATTGATTAATGAAAGTTTGATGCCAGAAGGCGTTGTTATATCCCGGTCGATAATATGTTCAAGATAAGGGTCTGGTACGTAGTTCTCATCTACCGGAACATAAATTCTTCCATGGCTGGTTGCCCACAGGCGAAAAGCTGTGTCTTTATTGAAATTGGCTCTGGCCTGACTAGTGGCCAGGTCTTTTGTTTTTTTTATTGTGTGACTGTTTTCATCGACTGCTATCAATAAAATAGCAAGGCTCCAGAGAGCTATGATAGAAAAGGTAGCTAATGTAATGGGTCTTTTGTAATTATTAGTCAAGAGCAGTCAAAAAGTATGGTTATTGTGTCATTAAATTATAGACATGATTTATAGAGTTTCAGGAAATCTCTCTGTTAAATTTCGATATTCTGTTGATTGTCATTTGTTAATATTAGAACCATCTAATGCATAAATAACTATGTCAGGTTTCTGGCCTGCTTTGATATTAAGTAGACGTTGAGTTATCAGGTAACCAGAGTAAGATGCTGCTGCCTGTATCGGTATTACTATTGATTTTAATGCCTCCGTTATGTTGTTCCATGATTTTCCTGCTAATCGATAAACCCAGACCTAAAGCAAAACTTTTTGTGCTGAACAGGGGTTCAAGTATTTTATCCATATTCTTTTCAGGAATCCCGGGGCCATTATCACGTATTTCAATTATAATTTTTTTATCGGATAAATAGGTTTTAATCAGGATTTCTGCTTGATGTATGTTTTTGTCATTAGCCAGTATAGCCTGTGATGCATTATCGAGAGCATTAGTAATTGCACGCTTAAGTTTGATGTTATCGATATAACAATACTGGTTGTTAAGTCCGAGATCGCATTTGAAATGTATATGTTCGGGCATCTTGTATTCGTTGCTTATACTATCCACCAGTTCATCCACGTGCTGATTGCTTAGAGTGATGGATTGATTTCGTGTGAAGTTAAATAATTCATCAATGATATAGTCACAGCGTGTAACATTTTTCTCGATTCGATTGAGGTATTCAAGTCCCTTGTGATTGTCAGGCTTGCAGCTGTTCTTTAACAGGTATAGAGAGGCATTAATAACACTTAATGGATTGCGTAATTCGTGACTGACGGTACCGGTCAGTTTTCCCATTACCGCCATGCGATTTG
>JAPHQX010000122.1 GCA_026196035.1 Gammaproteobacteria bacterium | reverse complement strand
GAATAGCGTAATAAGGGCTGCAATCAACAGTGCAATGGATAAGGGCCAGTAATATAGAGCGGTCACTGGTCTGAAGCTCTGAGATTCCTGTTCAACCGGTTCCAGAGTATCAAGTAGATGGTAGATTTCATTTAATTCATCTGTATTGCGAGCACGGAAATATTTGCCGCCGGTTTTCTCGGCAATGGTCGTCAGGGTTTTTTCATCCAGATCAGCCGAGGGGTTAACGCGCTGGGCACCGAAAATAGAATAGCGAACCATTTCATCGGCGCCAATACCAATAGTGTAAATTTTAAGCTTCTGTTCGGCAGCCAGTTCCGCAGCTTTTAATGGTGTGACTTCACCTGCAGTATTAGCACCATCAGTTAACAGGATAAGCACGCGGGAGTTTTGTGCAGAGTTATCATCTAATCGTTTAATTGCCAGTCCTATTGCATCGCCGATAGCAGTTTCTTTACCGGCCAGGCCAATAGCCGATTCCTGTAATAAAATATTGACAGTTTGAATATCAAAAGTGAGGGGTGTCTGTAAATAGGCATTACGGCCAAATAAAATAAGACCCAGGCGATCGCCTTCACGTTTTTTTATGAATTCCTGGGCAACATGTTTGGTGGCTTCCAGGCGATTAACTGTACGTCCGTTAATGCTGAAGTCTTCTACCTGCATGCTGCCGGATAAATCCACGGCAAGCATCAGGTCGCGGCCACTCACCGGAATTTCAATACGTTCACCCAGCCACTGTGGTCGAGTGGCAGCAATAATCAGGCATAGCCATGCAATACCTGCCAGCAATAAGAGCCAGTTATTTTTTTTCTGGTGTGTGTTTGTGTTTTGTTCAGTCTGGAAATCTTCAATAAAGGGCACACGCAGAGCAGCATCCTGTACGCTATTGGCAGCAGGTAGTAAAAAACGAACAATCAATGGTAAGGGTAACAGGCTTAATGCCCATAACCATTCAAACTGCATCACTCTTTGATTCTCCGGGGCAGTTGTGTAATCCAGGCTTTACAGCTACTGATGAGTTCATGAGCATTGAACTCTGCCTGTTTCTGATACGGTGCATTAAACAGAATCTCAGCCAGCTGATCAGAAAAAAATTTGTTTGCTGTCATTGTGTTTAAGTATTCTATCCATTGCGGGCCGGTTAAACTGGCAGCTTCCCTTCTTGGTTTATAGCTTAGGCATATGCGACGTAATAATACGGAGATATCCTGTGCCAGTCGCGTCTTGCTCTGGTGTGTTTGAAATGACAGTTCAATTTTTCTAAATTCGATAAGCGCCAGTTTATTCAGGGGTTTGCTTTTAAGTCGCTTAATTATTACAGGAATAATAAAAACCATAATAAGAATAAGCAGGGCAAGCAGCCACCATCCTGGTGCCGGTGGCCACCAGGCAATCGTGTCGGGTAAATGAATGTCGCGTAATTCCGGCTGATTCATTATTTTATTAGTCCAGCTCCATAAATGTTTTGTGGTTCAAATGTGACATTATTTTTTGAGTCCAAGGCCTTTTTGTAAACTGCTGACTAAAGCTTGATCAGTCGGGATGTTTAAAAAAAACATTCCCAGTTTCTGACATAGCTGGCGCAGGTTATTTTCATGGCTTTCAAATCTGTTCCGATAATTTTTTCGAGTCATTTCATTGCGAGTGTTAATGCCTGTTTCATCTATGCCATTACTTACACGGTAATAACCGGCGGGAGGCAGTGACGCTTCCAGCGGATCTGAAATAAAAAGCATGACAACATCATTGTGCCGTGTCAGTTGAGCCAGGCTGGTTTGTGTGCTGTCGTCCATATGGCGAAAGTCACTGATTAAAAAAATCAGACTGCCGGGTCGAGCGACACGTCGTAATCGATTCAGTGCAAGGTTGCCGGATGTGTTATCAACTACAGGATTTTTAAATTCATTCCATGCGGGATGATCGGCGAGTTTCTGAATAAAATGCAGAGTGGCGGCTTTGCCTCGTTGCGGTCTGAGTTCCTGATGAACTGTTTCAGAAAAAACCAGGCCACCGAGACGATCACCATGTTGTGCTGCACTCCACGCCAGTAATGCTGCGGTTTTTGCTGCAACCACAGACTTGAATGAGTTGCGGCTTCCAAAGAACATGCCATGTCGATAATCGACCCATAATAGAACCGGGCGTTCACGTTCTTCACGAAACAGTTTGGTATGTGTTTTACCGGTGCGTGCAGTGACTCGCCAGTCGATGCTGCGAATATCATCGCCTGGTTGATAAAGACGTGCTTCATCAAACTCCATGCCCCTGCCTTTAAATGCGGATGAATAGTTACCGCTGAGTCGGGCTGCTATTCGTCCGGATTTTAATGGCAGACTTTCGGCGGCACGATGTAAGCCAATCAGCGTTGACTGTTTAACGCGGATAATGTCATCGGCAACTATCTCTTCATGGGCTACGGGCATACTTATGGAACGGCTATACGTGAAATTAACTCATTAATAAAGTGATCAGTGGTGATACCTTCAGCTTCGGCTTCAAAGCTAAGAATGATTCTGTGGCGCATGACATCATGTGCCATGGTCTGAATATCTTCCGGTGCCACATAATCACGGTCAGCCAGCCAGGCATGTGCACGGGCGCATCGATCCAGTGCGATACTGGCGCGTGGGCTGGCGCCATATTCCAGCCAGTTAGCCAGGTCATTGCCATAGGCGCCCGGGTTGCGAGTGGCCAGGGTGAGCTGCAGAAGATATTCTTCCAGATTATCCGCCATGTGAATATCAAGTACTTCCCTGCGTGCTGCAAACAGGTCGCTCTGGCTAATAGTGGTTTCCGGTCTGCTGGGTTCGCGTAAATTATCCCGAGCCTCATTGCGCGCCAGATGTAAAATTTCTTTTTCAGCGCTAGCATCGGGGTAATCAATGAATACATGCATCAGAAAACGGTCAAGCTGAGCTTCAGGCAGTGGATAGGTGCCTTCCTGTTCAATCGGGTTCTGAGTTGCCATCACCAGAAACAGTTCAGGTAACTTATAGGTCTCTGAGCCCACGGTGATCTGTCTTTCAGCCATGGCTTCGAGTAATGCAGACTGCACCTTGGCGGGTGCCCGGTTAATTTCATCGGCCAGTATTAAATTATGAAACAGTGGCCCCCGCTGGAATTTGAAGCTGCCATCCTGAGGTCGATAAATTTCTGTACCGGTTAAATCGGCGGGTAGCAGGTCTGGTGTAAACTGAATACGATGAAAATCACCATCAATGCCTTCGCTGAGAACCTTAATGGCGCGGGTCTTGGCAAGTCCTGGTGCACCCTCAACCAGTAAGTGTCCGTCCGCCAGTAAAGCAATGAGAAGACGGTCGACCAGCATGGTCTGGCCGACGATATGCTGGCTGACATAATTTTTTAATTGTTGTATTGCCTGTTGTCGTGACAAGTTTGTTCCCCCGGGTTATTCGGTTTGTGCAATATTTTAGGCGTTCGATGCCTTTGCGCCAAGAGTGATATCATTATGGCATTTTAAAAGACAATAAAAATTTAATTAAGTTTAGGATTTCAGTTAATGAATGCGGTAAATTTCAGCGGTTTATCAGGCAGGGCTTTGTTTTACCCCCTGGCTGGTTGAAATCAGCGGGCAGGGGTAGCTTATTGATGTTCTTTGGCTGATGCGCGAGTCAAAATCAGCAGCATTTTATAGATATATCAATTTAATCTATTTTTCTGAGTAAGTTATTACTTGCTATGGCATGGTTATGTATTTATAGTTTTAAAAATAATAATAATAAAGATGATCAGGATCAGGCGTCTTATTGTCCTGTTTATGAGTTGTTGATAGATGGATGATGTATCAGTGATTCCGGTTGTATGGTTGTTTTATGAGTTACAATATTTCTGTTGATGAAGAAAATCGAATTATTAATGTAACATGGAATGGCGCACTTGATTTCTCTATTTTAAAACGCTTTTTATTATCTTACAGTTATCACATTACTCATACAGACCATCACCTGCTTTATGATTTTACAAAGGTTAGCGATCTTGTTCTGGTGGAAGAAGATATGTCTCAGGTAGCTGATCTGGCCAGGCAGATTTTTGACCCCTTGCTTAAGAACATTAAAGTGGCAATGCTCACTGCTAGTCCTGAAATTGCAGCACTTACACGGTCATTTGTGTCGATGAGAAAAAATCGCTCTGAGGGGGCACCTTCGTATGATTTTTTTGAAGATTTTGATCAGGCCATAAACTGGCTAAAGAGTGATGGATAGTAAAAATAGTATTGATCTATGTGAAGCTGTTTTATCTGATGCGACTCATGCGCAGGCAATTATCAATTTGTTATCTATTTATGCGCTCGATCCTATGGGTGGTGGTGAGTCACTGTCCGATTACACAAAGAAAAACCTGATTGCAGAGTTGACTAATCGAAGCGATAACTTAATTGTTCTGGCTTTTGATAAGGATATACCCGTTGGTCTGGTGAATTGTTTTGAGGGCTTTTCTACTTTTTTATGTAAACCATTGTTGAATCTTCATGATGTTGTTGTTCATCCTGAATATAGAGGGCGGGGAATATCGACAATGATGTTGAAGAAGATAGAAGAGCTGGCAAGATCCAGAGACTATTGTAAACTAACGCTGGAAGTGCTTGAGGGCAATATGCCTGCGAAAGCCGCCTATCTAAAATCTGGTTTTAAACCTTATCAGCTTGATCCTGAAATGGGTCAGGCTTTATTCTGGGAAAAAAAGCTTGATTAGAATTCTCCCCAGCTTTTACGTTTGCGCCATGAAATTCGTGGAATAATTAAACCAAAAATCAAACTACCAAGTGAAACTATGGCGCCAATAACAAACCATTCCTTGATACTGTTATCTTTTAATGATGCATTTTCCTTTATTAAAGCTTCATTTTTATTTCGTTGTGCTTCAATTTCCTGAGATAGTTGTTCATTTTGTTCGGCAATTTTAATTGGATGGGCTGCTGAATCCCTGAGTTTGGTTAGTGTTCTTAGTAGCTGTTCTTTTTCTTTACTTAATTCTTTGTTTTTGCTGCTCAGATCACCAATCAGTTTGTTCGCTTCATCAATTTTCTGTTTTAGTGGCGCATTGTTCTGAGTGATGGATTTTAGACGGTGATTAGCTTTTTCCAGTTGCTCCTTTGCTCCGGGGGTTTCCATTAATAGTCTGGCCTCAACCCAGCCTTCAACACCATCAATCTGTGTTTTAATATAAGCTTCATCGTCAGATGTTTCTATAATTGTCAGCATGGTACCGCTGGGAATGAATTTAAGTATTTTATGTTTATTTGTAATGCCGGTACGCATCGGTATGGTTAGATCATCAGTGACATAGCGGGTTGAGCTTGCATAGCTACTGGTGATAGGCAGAAGTAACAGGCTGGTAATAAAACTGTAAGTTATCAGGTGTTTAAACATATTATTCATTTTTTGTTATTAGTTGGGCTATAAGTTGTAATCTACTGAATTTGTTAATGATTGCTGCGTTCTAATTCACATTCTAGCAAATTACCTGTCTGTATATAGGCGTAATTCTAACGAATCTAGTTGATGTTGTTAAGAAAGTGGCTGGTGTCTTTCATGGCCTGAAATTCTTTAACGTCAATATTGGCTTTATTTAGATCATATGATTCAGGGAAACCACTGGCCTGTTCCGCCTTTAGTCTGGCATCATTGAACCAGCTGTTGCACCAGTTTCTGGTGGCTATTATTTCATTTCTAGATAGCTGAGCTGCGGCAATTTCCAGTATCTGATAGAAGCCATTACGTGATAAGTGATGGTGTATGTCTGTTAGTTTTGTAAGCTTAAGCTGTTTTAGCGCTTTAATCAGCTCTGTTGTTTTGTCATCTAAAAGTGCCTGTCGAGTTTGTTCTGAGAATGAATGAAGAATATTGTCGATGGCCTGGTAAGTAGCGGGATGATTTGAAGTTGTTGAAAAGTTTGTAATGAAAGCTTCTAATGTGCTGAGTGCATCATGGGTTTTACTGATGTCACGTGAGCGTTTTAATAATTTTTCACAGAATCTGCTTAGTTCATCAGGCTTGATAGATAGAATGAGAGAAGAGGGCTGAGTCATGGTGGTCGCCAGTTTAGATGATTAAAGTTTTAGTGGTAGCGCATACGGTATTATCAACTGTACTTTAAGTATATGTCCAGAATCAGCTTGTTGAGAATATAAGGCATGCTGGTATTCCTGTTGTTAAGTTTTTATCATTTTCATAATGGCTTTTATATCCAGATGTTGTTCAATGGCGTCAGCGAGGCGATCTATACTCTGTTCCTGTATCTGGAAATAGTTTTCTGATTCCGGGTTTTCCAGCCCCGCCCACTGGAGCAGTGCATCACAAGCGGTTTGCTTGTCAAATAAACCGTGAAAATAGCTGCCAATAATTTGCCTGTCGTCTGAGATCGCGCCATCAGATATTTCATGACTGATAATTGCAGGCTGTTCCAGTGCAGTGCCTGTGCTAATGCCGGCATGAATTTCATAACCAGAAACTTCTGCTTTATTTAAACAAAGATATCCAGATCGTTTGTGTAACTGTTTTTCTTTTTGCAGAACCGTTTCCATGTCAAAATAAGCGAGTGCATCAGTTGAGCCGGGCTGTCCTTCAATGCCTTCAGGATCATGTATTTTCCCCCCCAGCATCTGGAAGCCTCCGCAAATACCTAATAATTTCCCATGGTAACGTAAATGTCGCTGAAGGTATTCGTGCCAGTTGTTTTCGTATAGCCATTGCAGATCAGCGCGTACACTTTTACTGCCGGGCAGAATAACAAGATCGCAGTCTGGAATACTTGCTTCAGGGCCAATGTATTGAAAATCAACTTCAGGATGCAGACGCAATGGATCAAAATCGGTGTGATTGCTGATGCGTGGTAGTGCAGGCACGATTACTTTTAATGTTTTATTGTAGGGGCTAATAATCGATTCGAGATTCAGCGCATCTTCAGCTTCCAGGTGCAGGCCCTGTAGATAAGGTAAAACACCCAGCACGGGTTTTTGTGTATGTTTTTCAAGCCAGTCAAGACCGGGTTTTAATAATTCAATATCACCCCTGAACCGGTTAATGATAAATCCTTTTATGCGTTGTTGTTCTGAATCAGATAACAGAGCCAGGGTACCCGTCAGGTGTGCAAATACGCCGCCTTTATCAATATCCGCAATGATAATGACAGGGCAATCCACTGCTTCGGCAAAACCCATATTGGCAATATCTTTATCTCTTAAATTAATTTCAGCGGGACTGCCTGCGCCTTCAACAATGACAGTCGTATATTGCTGGATTAAGCGTTGATGAGATTCGAGTACGGCCGTCATAGCCGTGGTTTTATAATCATGATATGCACTGGCATCCATGTCTGTTAGTGCCTTGCCATGAATGATAATCTGAGCAGCAGTATCAGAATTAGGTTTAATGAGCACGGGATTCATATCTGTATGCGTGTCCAGTCCGCATGCCTGGGCCTGTACTGCCTGAGCGCGTCCAATTTCACCACCATCAATCGTAACCGCGCTGTTCAACGCCATGTTTTGTGGTTTGAAAGGTACTACTGATATGTTTTTGCGCTTTAATACTCGACATAGTCCAGTGACCAGTGTGCTTTTACCGGCATCTGAAGTAGTGCCCTGAATCATAAGTGTGTTGTTAATCATGTTAGAATTTAATTTTTAGTGTCAGTGAGTTAAAGATGGCGATGTATTTTATGCGTTTAATATCAGGCCTGATGTTATATCTTATTGCTTCAGTCGTTAATGCACAAATACAGGTGCAGGATGACCTGAAACGAACTGTTGTATTGCAGGCGCCGGCAAAACGAATTATAAGCCTTGCGCCGCACGTGACCGAATTGTTGTATGCCGCAGGCGCGAGTGATCAGCTTGTCGGTGTCGTTAATTATAGTGATTACCCCGAACAGGCAAAAAAAATTCCACAGATAGGTAGTTCCAGTAAGTTCGATATGGAAAAGATTGTTTCCGCAAAGCCGGATTTAATTGTCGCCTGGAAAAGTGGCAATCCAGATGGCCAGGTAAATGAGCTGATTAAGCTGGGCTTCACCGTTTATTATAGTGAGCCGAGACATTTGGATGACGTAGCAACGAATATACAACGACTGGGACAATTACTGGCAACCACAGATATCGCCAATAGAGTGGCACAGGAATATACCCGTGAGTTAAATCGTATTCGTACGGAATATAAAGAAAGAAAAAAAATAAGTGTTTTTTATCAGGTCTGGAATCGGCCCTTATTAACCATTAATGGAGAACACTTGATTAGTAGCGTGATCAATTTATGTGGTGGTGAAAATGTTTTTGCCAGTAGTAAAATTTTTGTTCCCCAGGTGAATGTTGAAGCGATTATTGAAAAAGACCCCCAGGTTATTGTTGTTGGTATGAATGAAGATCGTAAAGACTGGCTGGATGAATGGCAGCAGTGGAAAGCTTTGTCAGCAGTCAAAAATAATCATGTTTATTCGGTTAATGCGGATCTGATTGTGCGGCATACGCCAAGAGTTTTGCAGGGAGCCAGGATTTTATGCAATGATCTTGATGAGGTGAGGAAGAAAAAATAGTGATATAAGTTGATGAATTATAAGTCGAAAGATTAAATTATGAGATTTTACGACAAATGGATTTGTTATCCTGAATAAGTTGGAGTATATTTCTCCAGCTTGTTATGGGTCCTGATTTGACAGGATAATAGGGAAGTCAGTGAGTATTTGATTCTGACGCTGCCCCCGCAACGGTAATTGAGTAAAGTGAATCAGGTTTAGCCAGCCACTGCGCAAGCGGGAAGGCGATTCACATCGACATATGTCCTCATAAGCCCGGAGACCTGCCCATAGTAATTTATCAGCGAGTTGCGGCGGGCGGCTTTGAGGATTATCGTGCGCTGTCACTCCGACATGCCGACTTTCTCTATCCCTTTTCGCCACAATTCTTAATATTTAATTAATTGCGGCGACTAAAAATCAAACAGTTTTATTCACAATTTGTTTTAATCATGATGCTTTTGTCTGCGTCTCCGTTTGTTATTGGGGAAGCCCTTAAAGTAACTATCGTAAAAGCCTCGCCAGAATTAAAAAATGTCGATGAAATTGAGTTGGCAACAACCACTAGTACCTATTCTGTTATTGAATCACAGCAATTCGAAGAAAAACATGAAGATCTGGCAAAACTGATTGAGCATGAAACTGGCGTGCAGATAAGAAGTTCAGGAGGGCAGGGAAGTTTTTCTACTGTAAGTTTGCGTGGTGCTACGAGTGAGCAGGTTACTGTTTATCTGGATGGTGTTTTACTTAACCAGGCATCAGGTGGTGCAGTCGATTTAAGTTTAATACCACTTGCAAATGTTGAACGCATAGAGATTTATCGAGGCAGTGTTCCTATTGAGCTGGGTAATGCATCTCTGGGCGGTGCAGTGAATATCATTAGTAAGATCCAGTCAAAAGAAGGCTTGAATCTGAAGGCTTCAGTCGGTAGTTATAATACGCAATCCTATAGTGTTTCAAGTTCGACTGGCTATGATAAAAATGACATTGTTTTATCGATAGAGTCTTTGACTAGTGATAATGATTTTGAAATTCATAATGATAATGGGACGCCGTTAAATCCTGCAGATGACCGTAATGAACCAAGATTTAATAATGCTTTAGCTCAGACCTCCTTGATGGCCAAGTGGCGTTACCAGATTAATAAGCATAATAACGTTAGTGCTAAGGTTGAATATTTAGATAAGAAAAAAGAATTACCCCACAGGCAAAATAATCCACTGGTCGAAGCCTGTTTTGATACGCGAGATTATGATTTTATAACACAGCTGAATAGCAGGTCGTTGTTTGATGGTTATTTCGATACTAATTTCAAAATATATCTCCATCACAAAGATGAATTATTTAACGATGAGTTAGCCCAAATTGGCCTGCTTGGACAGAAGATAGTAATGGAGTCTGATAAGAAAGGTGGGGAGCTATTTTCATCTATCAAGTTTGATACCTCCCAGGTTAAATACCGAATGTTGCTTGAAGAAGAAGTATTTGAATTCGAAGACCTTCTAACAAATCAGCCATACAGAGATAATGACCGGAAATTGATTGAGCAGGGATTAGAATATAAATCTTTTTATTTCGAAGGTGATTTTATATTTAATATTTCGGTGAGAAATATTTATGTGCACGATAGTGTTAGTGCCGTACAGGATACTTTTGGTAATCCCATTGATATTGGCGAACGAAAATATACAGAAAATGATTATCAGCTAGGTTCCAGGTACAGGTTTAATGCGCAGTCATCTCTAAATTTAAATGCTGCTGAATATGTCCGTATCCCATCTTTTTTTGAATTGTTTGGCAATCTTGGGTTTTTCAGAGGAAGTCCTGATCTTTTAAATGAAGAAGGTGTAAATATAGATCTTGGGCACACCTATACCTGGTATGCACCCGGTGCCTGGCTGCACGATGCGCAGCTATATCTGGGGGTTTTTCGTAATCAGATCAGTAATCTAATCGTTAGAGATTATAACTCTTTTGGTGTTGGGGTTTCAAAGAATGTAGCTGATGCTGATATTAATGGCGTGGAGTTTAATTTTAAAATATATCCGGGTGCCTTTTCTGTTTTCTTTAATGCTTCATTAATTCGATCTGTCAATTCAAGTGATGTAGCTGCTTATGATAGCAAAAGCCTGCCAGGTCATTATGAACAGGATTATAATTTGTACCTTTCCTATGCCGTTAATAGTTGGCAGTTTAGTGCGGACTGGGATGTGAAAAAGACTATGTATTATGACAGGGTTAATCTTCTTCAGGCGCCAGATATATCAAATTTAAATTTCAGTATTTTAAATTCATCGAATAACAACAGTGTTGAGTTCAGTGTAAAAAATGCACTGGATAAGAAAGCTATGGATTTTCAGTATCAACCTGCTCCAGGAATCTCGTATTACTTAACTTATAACCAGAAATTTTAGAGGTAAAAATCATGAAGAAATATCTATTTCTGATCTCAATGTTATTGCTTTCGGCGTGTTCTACAGATGATCAGTCATTAACAACTAATGCAGATGTGATTGTGACTGGAAGGGCTTCGGATTACAGCAGTGGTGCCTATTCTGCAGTAACCGAGGATTCTATAAATTCATTTTCATCTTTAAATGAATTATCGGCTACAACATCAGATGTTTTTGCTGCGGCTTATGGTGGTTACTTTTATTTCTTTAATAAAACAGATGCGAGCATTACCAAGTATGCATTTTCCGATGCGACTACTGCAATCTGGCAGTTTAGTGTTAATGATCCAGCTGATACAGGTGCTAACCCTTATGCGATGATTTTTGTGGATGCCACAAAGGCCTATATCTTACGTTATGGTAAAACGACCGCTTGGATTGTCAATCCTTCTGCAACAACAGAGGGAGATTTTAAAACCGGCGAACTGGACCTGGGTGCTTATGCTGATGGTGATGGCCTGCCCGAAATGGCTAATGGCGTAATTGCAAATGGAAAATTATTTGTTGTTATGCAACGACTCGAATACTGGTCACCAACCATTACTGCTTATGTGGCAGTATTTGATACTGCGACAGATGTGGAGATTGATGCCGGTTATCCCGGTGATGCAGTGAATGGTATCCCACTGGAAATCAGAAACCCGAATACTGATATTGTATATGAGCCAACAAACAACAAAATTTATATACAGGGTTTTGGTGATTATTCTGCACCCAAATTCACTGGTGGTATAGAAAGTATAGACCCGGATACTTACAGTACTGTGCTGGAGCTGGATGATGGCGATGAAACAACGCACATTTATGGGCAGATTTCTGGGCTGGCTGTGCATTCATCAACGTTGGCTTATTTTGTCGGTTATCTAGGCTGGGGTGATAATTATCTTTATGCCTACAATCCATCAACAGGTGCTATTCAACAGAGCTCTGTAAGTGGTTTGCAGGGAATTAATATTGCATCCATTGCATTTGATGCAAATGGACGTTTATGGGTGGCCGATGCGACAAATGCAACTGTGCATATTGTTGACGGCGCTAGTGATACATTGCTTGATTCAGTATCAACCGTCTTAAGTCCTATTAATATTGTTTTTGCAGAGTAATGATTTAAAGGCAGGCTGTTATACGGCTTGCCTTATTTTGGTAGAAATATTCTTGAGTTATTCGAATTGATGATGCTGATAGGGTGTTGATAGGTTTTCTCCAGTAGCTCTTCCTGAAGTATTTCATCGGTTAAGCCATGCTGGTTTTCTCCCTCGCCGGATAATAAAAGCACATGGTCACAAAATCGTGCTGCCAGGTTTATATCGTGCAAACTCATAATGACAGTATGATGATTCTGTTTTGCGTGCTGACAGATATGGTCAAGTATGCTGATCTGATAATTCAAATCGAGATGACTATTGGGTTCATCTAGCAGTAATATGTCGGGGTTCTGTGTAAGTAAGGTGGCAATAGCGACACGTTGTCTTTCACCGCCGGATAGCTGATTAATCTGTCGTTGTGCAAGCCTGTGAAGGTCAACCTGTTTAAGCGCGTCCATGGCAATGTCCTGATCCTGCTGGCTTTCCCATTGCCACTGCGATATATAGGGATGACGGCCAATGAGTACGGTTTCCAGAATAGTTGATGGAAATGCATCTTCGTGATGTTGTAACAGCAGCCCCATCTTCTGAGCAATTTGTTTTCTATTCATTTTCTGGATATTGTTATCAGCAATGAATATTTCACCGGATAGCGGTTGATGTAGTCTGGCGAGTGTATGCAGTAGCGTCGTTTTGCCAATGCCATTTCGCCCAAGTACAGCCCAGATTTCACCCGCTTCTATGGTTATATTTAAATCTGTGCAAACACGGGTGCTGGCAATACTGATAGTCAGGTTTTTAGTTTGCAGTAAGGGCATCAGATGGTTTGTCGCTGAAAACTTTTATTCAGTAATAATAAAAAGAAAGGCACACCGATAAATGCGGTGATAACACCTACCGGTAATTGTTGTGGAGCAATGATAGTACGAGCCAGTGTGTCTGATATAAGTAATAAACTACCGCCGAGTAAAACGGATGCGGGTATGAGTACACGGTGGTCGCTACCAGAAATTAAACGCAGCATGTGTGGCACAATCAGGCCAATAAAACCAATGCTGCCAGCCTGGGTAACGGCAAAAGCAGTGAGTAATGAGGCGAGTAAAAATAGACTAATACGTAAAGGTGTTACCGATATACCTAATGCACTGGCCTGTAATTCACCACGAGCGAGAATATTAAGCTGGCGAGCTAAAACAAAACTGATAATAAGCCCGATTAGAAGAGCAATAAGGCTGGAAGGTTCAGCTGTGATATGACTGATATCACCCATTAGCCAGAATAACATACCGCGCAGAGGTTTT